>JAEXXR010000543.1 GCA_023405705.1 Actinomycetes bacterium | reverse complement strand
CGCCTCCGCGCTCGCCGAGCGGTTCCAGCACGAGACCGGCAGCGCCGTCCTCGCCAGCACCGCCGACACGCTCGTGCGCAGACTGTCCGCCGTCGACGGCGGGATCGCCGTCTACATGGCCGGCGAGCTGGCGCTCGGCACCTCCAGCCGCGGGTTGCTCGGCCCACGGATGGTGATGGTCACCGGCTACGCCGACCTCGCCGCGCTGATGCACGCCGGCAGGCCGGGCTGGCTGTCGGCGGCGGCCGGCGGCGCCTTCGGGGCGCCGGCGGGCCCCCCCAGCCTCGCCGTGCCGATCACCGTCGTCGGCGAGCGGCTCGGGATGCTGCTGCTGGTGTTCGACGAGCCGGCCGAGATCGACGACGACGCGCGGCAGCTGCTCGCCGTCGTCTCGGCCGGGCTCGGCTTCACGCTCCTGCGCGACCTGCTGCTGAAGTCCGGCAGACGCGGCTGACCGGCCCGGCTGGATACGGCGCGGGGCGGGTCAGACAGCGTGGTGCCCGTGCCCCTCGCGACGGGAGGCGACCATGCGGTAGAGGAACAGGACGAGCATCACGCCGATCACGGCGCCGATGAGCCCGCCGAGGTCGAAGATGTCGTCGTCGCCGATGCCGAGCAGCTCGGTGAAGATGAAGAAGCCGGCGAGCGCGCCGACGAGGCCCAGCAGCGTCGTGGCGATGAAGCCCTGGGGCTCGTGGTCGTCCCCGGGCATCAGGAACTTGCCGAGATAGCCAGCGACGATGCCGAGGATGATCGCACCGATCATGTGCCCTCCTTGAAGATGGGACCTCCGCGCCAACGGCGCGGATCGCATCCTCAAGATGCCCGCGTCGCGCCGGTCTAAGCCGCGGTCTGTCCGGGCGGCGGCGCCGACGGCGGCTGCACGACCAGCTCGGCGAAGAGGCGGTCGATCGTCGCCTCCGGGTCGCCGCAGAGGCCGGTGTGGACCGGAGAAGGCTGCAGCAGCGCGCTCGACGGCGCGGTCAGCCAGCCGAAACGGTCGGAGCGGTCCATCCGCGCGACGGGGCCGGCCTCCGGGTCTCCGGCGGCGATCCGCTCGACCGCCTGCAGGTGGCGCTCCAGCGCGTCGAGGTCGAGCGCGGGGTCGAGCGCCCGCAGCCGCTCGCGGTCGACGAGCGTGCGCGCCGCCAGGAAGCGGAAGCGGCGCGAGTGCAGCACGACGCCGACGTTGAGCCCCTCGCCGCGCGGCAGCGACGGGACGACGCGCAGGATGGCGTACTGGAAGACCTCCTGCACGGGGCCGCTGGGCTCAGGCGCGGCGGGCACGCTCGGCCTCCTCGGCGAAGGCGCGCGGCCCCTCCAGCCGCGACGCCAGGTAGTCGACGTAGCGCTGCGGCGACATCTCGCCGAGCCACCCCGGCGGGACGAGCCCGACCAGCCGCTCCAGCAGCTCCGGCGTGACCAGCGGCGCGAGCCGCTCGTCGGCCTCCTCGATCGAGCTGGCGGCCGGCAGCAGCACGTGGTCGCGGATCGCATGGAACGGCGTCTTCGCGTTGGCCGGGTCGAGGCCGGCGTGCTGCTTGTAGAGGGCGGCGCCGTGGTCGATCAGCCACAGTCTGCCGTGCCACGTCAGCAGGTTCGGGTTGCGCGGGGTGCGGTCGACGTTCTCGCTGTAGGCGTCGAGCCAGACGACCGACGCCGCCAGGCGCGGGTCGAGCGCCAGACCCTCGGTCGCCGGGTTGTACGGCAGCGCGCGCGGCAGGAAGTCGAGGCCGACGTTCGCGCCGGCGCTCGCCGCCAGCAGCTCCTGGATCTCCGGGTCGGGCTCGGCGTCGGGCAGGTGCGGGTCGAGCTCGACCATCGCCAGCTCCGGGACCGGCAGCCCGAGCGCCCGCGCCAGCTCGCCGACGATCAGCTCCGCGACCAGCGCCTTCGGGCCCTGGCCGGCGCCGCGCAGCTTGACGACGTAGAGGCCGTCGTCGTCGGCCTCCACCAGCGCCGGCAGCGAGCCGCCCTCGCGCAGCGGGGTGACGTAGCGGGTGGCGGAGACGGTGCGCAGCATCGCCGCGGAGCGTATCCCGCCGGGGTCGGCGGGCGCATGCGGGCTCTATCGTGCGGTGGATGAGCGGTGACAGCGACGCGCTGCTGCGGACGAGACTGCAGCTGCGCCTGAACGACTTCGACGTGCTCGGCCATCTCAACCAGGCCGTCTACCACGAGCTGATGGAGCAGGGCCGGATCGCGCTGCTGACCGGCCTCGGCGCCGACTCCAACCAGTACGTGCTGGCGCGGGTCGAGCTCGACTACAGACGCGAGGTGCCGACCGCCTTCCGCGAGGTCGTCGTCGAGACGGGCGTCGAGCGCGTCGGGCGCTCCAGCGTGCGGCTGCTGCAGCGGGTCGTCCGGCCCGACGGCGAGGTGGCCGCCGAGGGCGCCACCGTGATGGTCGGCTGGGACGCGGCGCAGCGCAGCTCGCGGCCGCTGACCGACACGGAGCGCACGGGGCTGAACGCGCGGCTGGTCGCGGCGCCGGCGGCCTAGCCGGGACGGGCGGCGCGCGCGTCGTCCACGCC
>JAEXXR010000357.1 GCA_023405705.1 Actinomycetes bacterium | reverse complement strand
AGCGCGGCCTGCTGGAGACGCCGGTCTGGCTGTGCGGCTCGCACGCCGTCGGGACCGTCTTCCACGCCGCCGTGCTCGCCTCCGGCCGCGGCCCCGACGACGTCGTGCTGCCGGTCGTCGGCGAGTGCGACGACGGGCCGATGGCCGACTCGCGCACCGTCGTCGCCGCCGACGCCGAGCGGGCGCTGGCGGCCGCGGCCGGCGGCGCGGTCGCGGAGGGGACCGTCGGCGCCGGCACGGGGATGAGCTGCTTCGACTTCCCCGGCGGGATCGGCACCGCCTCCCGCCGCGTCGGCGAGCACACGGTCGGCGTGCTGCTGCTGTGCAACTTCGGCGACCGCGAGCGCTTCACCGCCGGCGGCCTGCGCTTCGACCCCGTCGCGCAGAAGCACGTCCCCGACGGCTCGTGCATCGCCGTCTGCGCGACCGATGCGCCGCTGAGCGCGCTGCAGCTGCGGCGGCTGGCGCTGCGCCCGCTGCTCGGCCTCGCGCGCGCCGGCTCCTACGCCTCGGAGGGCTCGGGGGAGATCGGCGTCGCCTTCAGCACGAGCGGAGCCGGCGACCTGCCCAACGGCCGTCTGTCGCCGCTGTTCGCCGCCGCCTACGAGGCGGCCGAGGAGGCGGTCTGCAACTGCCTCGTCGCGGCGAGAGCGAGGCGGCGGCTCGACGGGTCGATGCAAGACGCCTTTCCGCTCGACCGGCTTGGTCGCTGACGTCACACCGCGAGGGATTCTCGATACCCGAAGTTAGGTTGCCCTAACAGTTGTGTTAGGTTGGCGTCTGCGCGCGGTCGCACGCGCATTCGCCGATCGAAGGAGACCCACCCCATGTCGTTGCCGCTCCGGCCCTGCCGAACAGGGTCGCTCGCCCGTGCCGTGCTCGTCACGGCGCTCCTCCTCCTGCTCGCGGCGGTCGCCGCCACCGGCGCGCGCGCCGCGCAGACGCCGATCAGCGCCGGCGCCGGCCTCGACTGGGGCCTGAAGGAGTCGTGGCGCACCTACATCGGCGAGGCGGGGACGAGCGTCACCGCGGGCGCGTCGCGCAACCTCGACGGCACGTTCCACTTCCCCGTCACCGGCGGCAGCTACGACGACGTGACGCGCAACACGGTCGTCCAGTTCGGCGGCACCGTCCAGTTCCTCAGCCACTGCGACGGCGGCGTCGCGAGACGGCCCTGCGAGCTCGACCTGACGATGGCCGACCCGCGGATCGAGATCACCGAGGACGGCTCGTTCCTGTACGCGAAGATGACGAGCCGGCCGATCACCGGCGGCGAGATCGTCGACTACCCGCAGGTGAAGATCGCCGAGCTGGACACCGAGGACGCGACGCCGGCGATCGAGGGCGGCACGACCAGATGGAGCGGGCTGCCGGCGACCGTCGCGGAGGAGGGCGCGAGCGTCTTCACCTACGGCGTCGGCACGGTGATCGACCCGGTCACCTTCGCCTACGACGGCCCGGGCGGCAAGCCGGCCGGCGAGACGTGGGCGGCTCCGGGCGCGACCGGCTACGCGACCTCGCCGCTGCCGCACGCGGTCGGCTCGACGATCAAGTGGACGCAGCCGGGGCGCAACGCGAACGAGCTGCTCGCGATCTACGGCCAGGACAGCTCGGGCTTCGCGCTGCTCGACGCCGCGACCTTCGCGGTCAAGCCGGGGACGCAGCTCGCCGCCGCCGGGGCGGAGCCGCAGTCGGTCGCCTTCGACCCGGCGACCGCGACGCTCTTCTCGGTCGCCTCCGGCGCCAACCAGCCGATCCTCGCCCGCACCTGGGACGGCAGCGCATGGACCGGCGGTCCGGTCGCCGGCTCCGCGGTCCCGATCGCGAACGGCTTCGACATCGGCGGCGGCGTCTGGGACAGAGCGAACAGACGCTACGTGCTGCCGCGCGTCGTCGGCGGCATCCAGCAGCTGTGGGAGGTCAGACAGGTCAGCGGCGTCTGGACGTCGTCGGTCGTCGGCCCGGTCCGCGGGGGCAACGGGCTGCCGATCCCCGCGCTCGTCGACCTGGAGGCCGTGCCGAACGGCTCGACGCAGCAGTCGTACCTGATCGGCGCGGACGCCAACGGCGGGCCGGTGCGCCGCCTGCACGTCGTCGACGGCACCGTGATCGCCGAGCCGCTGGAGCAGGCGAGCGGCGCGACCGCGCGCAGCATCGCGAAGACGAGAAGCGGCATCTGGCTGGTCGGGGCCAGCGAGCTGACCTACCTGCCGATCCGCTGGAACGCCCTCTACGCGGCGGACCTCCCGGCCGCCGACATCGCCGCGGCCGGCGCCCGCTCCGACATGCAGTTCGGGCTGCTGGCGGTCGACGTCGCGCGCGACCGCCTCTACCTGCCCAGATACGACCAACAGGAGGTCATGCGGTTCGACGCCGGCGTGCTCGCGCACACGTTCGCCGGCCACCACGCGAGCGGCCCGATCCGCTACTGGAGCGACTTCCTCGTCGGCGCGACGACCGACGGCAGACTGGTCCACAGCGTCGCCGGCGTCGCCAACGACGGCACGCCGAACGCCGACGCGGGCACGTATGCGCGCGCCTACTCCGGCCGCACGCCCGCCTTCACGAGGCAGCCGAGCGCGCAGCCGGCCGTGGTCCGCGAGGCCGGCGCGACGGTCGCCGCGACGGTCGCCGCG
>JAEXXR010000339.1 GCA_023405705.1 Actinomycetes bacterium | reverse complement strand
CCGCTACATGACGCGCGCCGACGCGCTCCACCCGGGCTGGGAGTTCGCCCAGCACGTCGGTTACGCCACGAGGGAGCACCGCGCGGCGATCGAGCGCCTCGGCGTGACGCCGCTGCACCGCATGTCGTTCCAGTCGGCGGCGTACCAGCAGCTCACGCTCTAGAACGCGCCCTCGAGGTGCTCCAGCGCGACCAGCTGGCCGGTCGCGGCGAAGGTGACGCCGATCGCGTCGAAGCGCAGCTCCGGGGCGAACTCGCCTGCCGGCTGGTCTGCGAGCCAGGCGATCGCCATCCGCCGGATTCTGCGTTGCTGACCCTCGCGCAGCCCTTCGAGCGGCTGCGCGCTGCCGAGCCGGCGCGTCTTGACCTCGCAGAAGACGACGCTGCGCTCATCCCGCGCGACGATGTCCAGCTCGCCCCAGCGGGTGCGGTAGTTGCGGGCGAGCACGGCGAGGCCGAGGCGTTCGAGATGCTCGGCGGCGACCTGCTCGCCGAGGCGGCCGAGGCGGTGGCGGGGATCGTCTGACATGCCGTCTCACGCTACCTCCGCACAGCGTTGCACCGCAGCGCTGAAAAGCGTAGATTTGCAGGTAGAACTGCGATGGAAGCGACGCTGCTGGCGATCGTTGCGAAGCGCGTCCCACGTGCAACGCGACGGTCCGTACCGTCGTCGCTCATGCTCAGTCGCGTCGCCACGTTCGCCATCGACGGGATCGACCCCCGCCCGGTCTGGGTCGAGGTCGACATCCGCCCCGGACTGCCCGCCTTCCACGTCGTCGGGCTCGCCGGGAAGGCCGTGCGGGAGGCGCGCGAGCGCGTCCGCGCGGCGATCCTCAACTCCGGCTTCGAGTTCCCGGCGCGGCGGATCACCGCCAACCTCGCGCCGGCGAGCCTGCCGAAGGTCGGCCCCGGCTTCGACGCCGCGCTCGCGGTCGGGCTGCTCGTCGCCAGCGGCCAGTGCAGAGCGGTCGAGCTGGAGCGGTGGGCGATCTTCGGCGAGCTGTCGCTCGGCGGCGAGCTGCGCCCCTGCCGGGGGCTGCTCGCCGCTGCCGAGGGAGCTCGCCGGCACGGCTTCGGCGGGCTGATCGTCGCGCGCGAGCGGGCCGGTGAGGCCGCGCTGGTCGACGGGATCGCGGTCGCCGCGGTCGACAGCCTGCGCGGCGCCGCCCGTCTGCTCGACGGCGACGACGACCCGCAGCCGCCCGCGCCCGAGGCCGGCGCCGACGAGCTGGCCGAGCCGCTGCCGGAGCTCGCCGACGTCCGCGGTCACGCCTTCCCGCTGCGCGCGCTGGAGATCGCGGCCGCCGGCGGTCACAACCTGCTGATGGAGGGGCCGCCCGGGACGGGCAAGACGATGCTCGCCCGCCGCCTGCCCGGGCTGCTGCCGCAGCTGACGAGAGACGAGGCGCTCGAGGTGACGCGCATCCACAGCGTCGCCGGCATCCACCGTCGCGGCGGTCTCGTGCCGGCGCGGCCGTTCCGCGCGCCGCACCACACGATCTCGGCGGCGGGCCTGGTCGGCGGCGGACAGGTGCCGACGCCGGGGGAGGCGAGCCTCGCGCACAACGGGGTGCTGTTCCTCGACGAGCTGTCCGAGTTCTCGCGACCGAGCCTGGAGGCGCTGCGCCAGCCGATCGAGGACGGCCGGGTCGTGATCGTCCGCGGCCAGCGGGCGCTGAACTTCCCGACCCGCTTCGCGCTCGTCGCCGCGACCAACCCCTGCCCGTGCGGCTTCGCCGGAAGCGAGCGCCCTTGCTCGTGCGGCGAGCCGGAGCTCGCGCGCCATCGCCGGCGGCTCAGCGGGCCGCTGCTCGACCGCCTCGACGTGCGCGCGACCGTCTCGCGCCCGACCGCCGCCGAGCTGCGCGCGCCCGGCATCGCCTCGACCGCGACGGTCAGGGAGCGGGTGCTCGCCGCGCGCGAGCGGCAGCTGCACAGGCTGGCGGGCACCGCCGCGCGCTGCAACGGGCAGATGGACGCCAGGCTGCTGCGCACGCGCGTGCGGATCGACGACGCCGCCCGCCAGGCGCTCGGCCGCGCCTATGACGCCGGCTCCTTCAGCGCCCGCGGCCACGATCGCATCCTGCGCGTCGCGCAGACGATCGCCGACCTCGACGGCCGCGACCGCGTCGAGCTCGGCGACGTGCTCTCCGCGATCGGCTTCCGCACGCAGGACCAGCAGGCAGGGACGGTCGCGGCATGAGCGCCGCCGCCGAGCACCTCGACGGGGCCGGCGCTTCGCGCGACGACGCGCACGCCGGCGGCGCGGCGGCTCCTGTCCCCTGCGACAGATGCCTGCGGCGGGCGTGGCTGGTCGCGCGGCTCGCCGGCCACATCGAGCGGGCGTGGTTGGCGCGCAGACCGCTGCCGGCCGTCCTCTCGCTGCCTGACGGCGAGCTGATCGCGGCGCTGGGCGGCGCGCAGCGCGAGACCGTCGAGCTCGATTACGCGCGCTTCGACGCAGGTGCGGCGCGACGGACGTGCCGCGCGCATGCCGTCACCGCGCTGTGCGCCTGCGACGCGCGCTACCCCCAGCGGCTGCACGATCTGGC
>JAEXXR010000328.1 GCA_023405705.1 Actinomycetes bacterium | reverse complement strand
GCGCGGCACCGTGCCGCGCCCGCCGCCGTCACGCCTCAGAGCACTCTCGCGAGGAAGTCCTTCGTGCGCTGCTCGCTCGGGTCCCCGAGGACCTGCTCGGGCGTGCCGGCCTCGACGATGACGCCCTCGTCCATGAAGACGACGGTGTCGGCGACCTCGCGCGCGAAGCCCATCTCGTGCGTGACGACGAGCATCGTCATGCCGCTCTCGGCGAGGCCGCGCATGACGGCGAGCACGTCGCCGACCAGCTCGGGGTCCAACGCTGAGGTCGGCTCGTCGAACAGCATCAGCTTCGGTCTCATCGCGAGCGCCCGGGCGATCGCGACCCGCTGCTGCTGACCGCCGGACAGCTGCGCCGGGTAGGCGTCGGTCTTCGCCTCCAGCCCGACCTGCTCCAGCAGCTCCAGACCGGTCGCTCGGGCCTCGGCCTTCGGCACGCCCTTCACCTGCACCGGCGCCTCGCAGACGTTCTGCAGCGCCGTCATGTGGCCGAACAGGTTGAAGTGCTGGAAGACCATCCCGATCTCGGCCCGCTTGCGCGCGACCTCGCGCTCGCGCAGCTCGTAGAGCTTGTCGCCCTCCTGCCGGTAGCCGACCAGCTCGCCGTCGACCGACAGCCGGCCGGCGTCGATCTGCTCGAGGTGGTTGACGCAGCGCAGGAACGTCGACTTGCCCGAGCCCGACGGCCCGATCACGCAGGTGACCTCGCCGGGCTGGACCGTCAGCGAGACGCCCTTCAGCACCTCGAGGCGGCCGAACCGCTTGCAGACCTGCTCGGCTCTGACCATCGGCGGCCGTGCGGTCGCGCTCATACGATCCCTCCGCCCGGGTTGCGCTGCGGCTCGATCGCCGGCTCCGCGTGGCGCGGGACGACGATCCGCTTGACCCGCTCCCAGACGCCGACCGGCTCCTGGCGGCTGGTGCCGCGGCCGAAGCGCCGCTCCAGGAACCACTGGCCGATCGACAGGATCGTCGTCATCGCCAGGTACCAGATCGAGGCGACGATCAGCAGCGGGATCGTTCTGTAGTTCTCCGAGTAGATCAGCTGCGCCGCGTACAACAGCTCTGTGGTGGCGATGACCGAGACGAGCGAGGTCGTCTTCAGCATCGAGATCGTCTCGTTGCCGGTCGGCGGGATGATCACCCGCATCGCCTGCGGCAGCACGATCCGCCGCATCGTCTGCAGCCGCGACATGCCGAGCGACTGCGCCGCCTGGTGCTGGCCCTCGTCGACCGAGAGGATCCCGGCGCGGACGATCTCGGCCATGTAGGCGCCCTCGTTGAGGCCGAGGCCGAGCAGCGCGGCGACGAACGGCGTGATCGCCGTGTTCGACTCGATCGAGAAGAACTCGGGCCCGCCGAACGGGATCCCGATCGATATCTCCGGATAGAGCGCCGCTATGAAGTTCCAGAACAGCAGCTGGACGAGCACCGGCGTGCCGCGGAACAGCCAGATGTAGAAGCCGCTGGCGCCCGCGACGAGCGGGTTGGGGGAGAGGCGCATCACCGCCAGCAGCACGCCGAGGACGATGCCGGCCGCCATCGCGCAGACGGTCAGCTGCAGCGTCAGCACGAGGCCGTCGAGGATGCGGTCGTTGAACAGCCAGTCGCCGACGACGTCCCACTCGAAGCGGGGGTTGCTGACGATCGAGTCGATCGCGATCGCGACGAACAGCAGCACGACGAGCGCGGCGACCCAGCGGCCCGTGTGGCGGACCGGGATCGCTCTGATCGCCTCCGGCGGAGGCCCTGCGGAGCCGGCCTGGCCGGCCGGCTCCGTCGATGACGTGGACACGTTCGGGACCTGTCGCTAGTCGATCGCCCCGTTGATCTGCGGGTCGTCGATCGCACCCTGCTCGACGCCCCATCTTCTGAGGATCTCCATGTAGGAGCCGTCTCTGATCATCGCTCTGACGGCCTCGAGGATCGGTTGCTCCAGGCCGCTGCCCTTCGGCATCGCGATCCCGTACGGCGCGGTGCCGTACGGCTCGCCGTCGAGTCTGAACATGCCGTTGGACTGCTGGACGATGTAGGCGGCGACCGGCGAGTCGGCCATGCCGACGTCGGCGCGGCCGGACTGGATCGCCAGGTTGGCGCCGTTCTGGTCGGGATAGGTCTGCAGGTCGACCGGCTCGGCGCAGCTTCTCGCCTGTCTCTGGACGTCGAGCTGCTGGGTCGTGCCCTTCTCGACCGCCACTCTGTGGCCGCAGACGTCCTCGATCGTGGTGATGTCCGGCCCGCCCTCTCTGACGTAGAAGGAGGTGCCGGCTCTGAAGTAGGTGACGAAGTCGACCGTCTGCTCGCGCTCTCTCGTGTCGGTGAACGACGAGATGCCGACGTCGTATCTTCTGGCCGCGAGGCCGGGGATGATCGCGTCGAAGGTCGCCTTCTGGACGTCGACCTCGAGGCCGAGATGCTCGCCGATCGCCTTGATCAGGTCGATGTCCATGCCGATGATCGTCGTGCCGTCTCTGTCGACGAACTCGTTCGGCGCGTAGGTCGGGTCGGTCGCGACGACCAGCTTGCCCTTGCTTCTGATCGCCTCGGGGACGGCGATCGTGCCGGCGGCGGCGGCGCCGGTCGTCTCGGCCGGGGCGGCGGTCGTCGTCGCACTTCCGCTGCCGCCGCCGTCGTCATCGGACCCGCAGCCGGCGGCGAGCGCGGCCGCCAGGGCGATCAGGACCAGCGCCAGCAGCCGCAGCGGCCGCGTCGGGGACTTCCTCATGCAGCACCTCACAGGTTGGACGTACCAAGATGCTCTGCTCCTCCAGAGCAACTTACCTCCGACCAACGTCGGAGATGCATGGAACTTCGCGCGCCACCTGTCCAGCCGGGCGGGCCTGGCGCGCTCAAGCGTTTTTCCGACAAGCCGATGATCGGGCCATGGCCCGTATCCCGCGATTCGCGCTGCGCTCCGTGCGCGCCAAGCTGCTGCTCACGATCCTTCCCGTCGTCGCGCTGGCGATCGGCGGCCTGACGCTCCTGACGGTCGGCCGTGTCACCGACGCGCAGGAGCGCTCGGTCTACGAGGCCGCGACCGAGCTGGCCTCGCGCCAGGCGAACGCCTTCGACGCGCAGGCGAGCGCCAACCAGGCGCTGGCGCGCTCGATCGCCTCGATGGGCGCGGCCAACCGCTCGCAGGACCGCGCGGAGGTGATCGCGCAGCTGAGAGGGTTCCTGCTCGACAACCCCGGGATCGGCGGCGCCTACCTCGCCTACGAGACGAACGCCTTCGACGGCGCCGACGCGCAGCACCGCGACGCGCCGGGCTCGCAGCCCGACGGCCGCTTCGCGCCGTACTGGGACCGCCTCGGCGGCAGCGCGCAGTTCAGCACCACCTTCGACGCCCAGGAGGCGTACTGGCAGGTGCCGAAGACGACGCGCAGGGACGGGGTCGTCGAGCCGTACCTGTTCGACGGCGTGCTGATCACCTCGTACGCCTCGCCGCTGCTGCGCGACGGCAGATTCGTCGGCACCGCCTCGGTCGACATGCTGCTGACCGAGCTCGACAGAACGGTCGGGAAGGTCAGGTTCCTCGACAGCGGCTACGCCTTCGTCGTCAGCCCGCAGGGCACGTTCGTCTCCCACCCGAACCACGACCTGATCGGCAGAACGACCGTCGCCGAGTGGGGCGCGAGAGCCGGCGAGGACCAGCTGGCGCGCGTGCAGGAGGCCGTCAGAGCCGGCCGCAGAGCGCGGATCGAGACGACCGACCCGCACACCGGCGAGGAGGTCGTGATGTTCACCGCGCCGGTCAGAACCGGCGGCTGGGGCTTCGTCACCGTCGCGCCGAAGGACGAGATCCTCGCCGAGGCCAGCTCGCTGCGGACGCTGCTGCTCCTCGGCGGCCTCGTCGCGCTGCTGCTCGCCGGCGTCGTCGTCTGGCTGGTCGCGGCGCGGCTGTCGCGCCCGATCCGCGAGACCGCCGAGGCGGCCGTGCGGATCAGCAGGGGCGACCTGGAGATCGACGTGCCGGTCCGCTCGCGCGACGAGCTGGGCAGGATGGCCGGCGCCTTCGGCGAGATGGTCGCCTACCTCAGAGGGCTGGCTCAGATCGCCGACAGAATGGCGGACGGCGACCTCTCCGAGCGCGTCAGACCGGCCTCCGAGCAGGACGTGCTCGGCCACGCCTTCGACCGCATGTCCGGCGAGCTGCGCGAGGCGCTCGGCGAGCGCTCCTGCCTGGAGGCGCTGACGGAGCGGATGGACACGCTCGAGCACGCCGACCTCGCTCAGCTCGACGACGGCCTCGGCGCGATGGCCGACGGCGACCTGACGCGCGCCGCCGCCGTCTCGACGACGCCGCTGGCCGACGCCGGCGCGACCGGCCGCCTCGCCGCGATCTTCGACGGGATGCTCGCCCGCGCCGGCTCCTCGGTCGAGAGCTACGAGCGGATGCGCCGGACGCTGTCGGCGATGCTGGAGGAGATAGCCCGCTCCTCGACCCACCTGTCGTCGGCCTCGCAGCAGATGGCCGCGACCTCCGAGGAGGCCGGCCGCGCCGTCGGCGAGATCGCCAACGCGATCGCCGAGGTCGCCCAGGGCGCCGAGCGCCAGGTCGCGACCGTCGGCTCGACGAGACGGGCCAACCACGAGGTCTTCGAGGCGGTCGCCAGCTCGACCGGCAGCGCCGCCGCCACCAACGAGGCGGTCGAGCAGGCGCGCCTGCTCGCCCAGGAGGGCGCCGACGCCGCCGAGCGCGCGTCGGGCGCGATGGAGGCGATGCGCGGCTCCTCCGAGCAGGCGAGCGCGGCGATCCGCGACCTCGGCGCGAAGTCGGAGCGGATCGGCGGGATCGTCGAGACGATCGGCGGGATCGCCGAGCAGACCAACCTGCTGGCGCTGAACGCGGCGATCGAGGCGGCGCGCGCCGGCGAGCAGGGCCGCGGCTTCGCGGTCGTCGCCGAGGAGGTGCGCAAGCTGGCCGAGGAGTCGCGGCAGGCGGCCGGCTCGATCGCGTCGCTGATCGAGGAGATCCGCGGCGGGACCGAGAGCGCCGTCACCGCCGTACAGGAGGGCGAGCAGCGGACGCGCGCCGGCGTCGAGACGGTCGCCGAGGCGGCCGACGCCTTCCGCCGCATCCGCAGCTCGGTGGAGGACGTTCACGGCCGCGTCGCGGAGATCGAGCAGGCGGTGCGGCGGATCGAGGAGAGCGGCGGGCGGGTGCGCGAGGAGATCGCCTCGGTCGCCTCGATCGCGGAGGAGACGAGCGCCGCGACCGAGCAGGTCTCGGCCTCGACGCAGCAGACCTCGGCCTCGGCCGAGCAGATCGCCGCCTCCGCCTCCGAGCTGTCGCGCACCGCCGACGAGCTGGAGCGGCTCGCCGGGCGGTTCACGCTGGCCTGAGCCGCGGCCGTCGGTCCGACCGGCCATGGTCGGCCGGTCGGTTTCTGCGGGAGCGTCGCGGCGGGGGCTCGGCCGCGGCGTCCCTGCGCCCGCCTCAGCCGTCGAGGCGGGCGAGCACGCGGCGCGCGATCGCGACGGCCTCGGCGCGGTTGCCGTCGCCGCCGGGGGTGCGCACCTCCACCTGGAACAGCAGCGGGGCGGCGAGCACGAACAGGCGGCTGCCGTCCCAGATCGACTCCTGGCCGAGGTCGGTCTGCGGCGCGCCCTCGATGTGCTCGGCGACGAAGCGGAAGGTCTCGTGCGGGTCGAAGCCGTCCTCGTCGCCGTGCCAGGCGCCGACCGTCACCGACCAGCGCTCGCCGCGGCGGCCGGAGGCGGCGAACTCCAGCCCGATCGAGCTGTCGTCGTAGGTGAGGCGGCCCTCGCCGAGCTCGACGCCGAGCACGTGGGAGGCCTCGGCGCGCGACAGCAGCGCCGCCGGGTCCGGCGCGCCGTGCGCCATCGCCCGCCGCAGCACCGACTGCTCGTGGTCGTCGAGCGGCTTCACCGCGACCGGGCGAACGCTCGCCTCGTCGCGCGCGCCGCGCAGCTCCTCATACTGATCCTTCGCCGTGCTGGCGAGCTTGACGGCCTTGTCGAGCAGTCCCATGTCGTCGTTCCTCGGTCTTCGTCCTCGGGTCGTCCGAGCCTAGGCGCGAGAAGACCCTGCGTCATCCCCAGAACGGCAGAACCGGGGTACGACTGGGGTTGACCCCGGCACCGCCCGTGGGAGCGCCGCCGCGCGCCGGTAGGCTCGCCGCCGGCGGCCGGTCACGGCGGGTGTCCCGGGGAGATCCGTCTCGCGCGGTGGAAGCGCAGCCGCGGCTCCTCGGCGCGGTGGACGGCGCCGTCGACGGGGGCGAGCAGGAAGCCGTCGTGGTCGCCGAGGGGGACGCGCTCGGCGACGGTGCCGGCGAACCACGTGTCGACCCCGGCCAGGAGCGGCGCGCCGCCGGGGCCGTGCCGCCACTCGACCGCGTCGAACTTGTCGACCTCGTCGCCGCTCTCGCCGCCGAACAGCTCGGCGAGCGCGTCGGCGCCCTCCGGCACGAAGTGGACGATCAGCGTCCGCGCCCGCACGGCGACGGAGTATGTGCGGTTGAGGCGCGAGAGGCAGACGAGGAAGCGCGGCGGTCTGATCGACGCCTGCGTCCAGAAGCCGACGAGGCAGCCGCTGCGCTCGCCGCCGGCCTCGGCCGTGACGATCAGCATCGGCGCGTCGAGCTCGGCGGTCAGGCGCGCGAAGGTCGTCTGGACGCTCGTCATCGACGTGGTGGTACCCGCTGGCGCAGCGCGGAAGCGGCAGGTCCCCGCTCGCGCCTGCGGGCGCAGTGCAGCGCGCGTTCGGCGCAAGTCCGCTCGCGGGCGGCCGATCACCGGGGAGGACCGGGCTCGGGGCCCGGTGGTCGTCGTCCGCCTTCGAGAACCAGGAGCAACGCTCGTGCTGTCGTCCCTCTCCGTCCGCCCGCATGTGCGCGCCGGCCTGCTCGCGCTCGGCGCGGCCGCCGTCGCCGCC
>JAEXXR010000312.1 GCA_023405705.1 Actinomycetes bacterium | reverse complement strand
CGCTCGCGCCGACCTCGACCGCGCGGATCGGCACGCTCGCGCCGGTCGTCGACGTCGCCCAGACGCCCGGCGGCGGCCGCTACGCCGTCACGATCACCGATCCGGCCGGCAACGCCGCCGTCCAGCCGACCGCCTGCGAGGACCCGGCGAGACCGACCCGCAGCGGCCTGCCCTACCGCGGCAACGGCGTCTACACCGTCTCGGTCACGAGCTTCCTGCCGACCGACGTCACCTGCACCACGCCGATCGGCCCGCCGGAGGGCTTCCGCTTCGAGATCGCCGGCAGGGTCCTCGTCAACAGACGCTCGCCGTTCGTGCTGCGCGCCCCCGGCTCGACGAGACTCGCGCCGCTGGCGCTGCCGGTCGCGCTCGCGCCCGGCGCCGACAGACACGAGGTGCGCTGGTCGCGCTCGCTCAGAATCGCCAGAGACGGGACGCTCAGAGGCCGCACGCAGAGAGGCGAGATCAACGCCGCCGCCGGCGCCGCGACGCTGACGTTCGCGCGCCCGGGCGTCTACACGGTCGTCGCGCGGGCGCTGCGCAACGGCATCGGGACGCCGTGGTCCAAGCCGGTGAGAGTGCGCGTGCTGGCGCCGTTCGACCTCCAGTCGGTCCGCTACACCGACAGAAGCGGCCCGGACTTCCGGATGGTCGGCCAGGTGCGCGAGCGCTCGGCGCGCGGCCGCGTGACGGTCGCGATCGCGCGCGGCGCGAGGGGCGGCCGCTTCACCCCGATCGGCACCGCGCGCCTGAGCGGCTCGGCGACCTTCACCGCCGGCTTCACCGCCGTCAGAGCAGGCGCCTACCGCCTGCGCTTCAGCTACGAGGGCAGCCGCACCGTCGCCCGCGGCCAGGCGCAGATCGTCGTCCGCGTCGGGACGGCGATCGTCGGCTAGATGGCGACAGAGTCCTGAGCGTCAGATCGTCGTGCCTGCCGCGGACGCAGGGAGCGCGGTGGGCGCCAGCCCATAAGCGACCGAGGACAAAGGGGGGCACCGCGGACGAAGTCCGTGGTGCCCGGCGAGGTGATGCTCAGGTTCTGTCGCCGCCGCGCTGCTTGAGGAAGCGCATGAAGTCGGACGCGAGCCTGTCCCCGGAGGGCAGCTCGGTCGGGTCGAGCGGCTCGTCCTCCTCGTCGGCGGCCTTCTCCAGCCGCTCGACGAACGCCTGCACGTCCGGGTCGCTCTGGACCGCGAGGTTGACCTGGCGCTCGTAGTCGGAGGCGGCCCCCTCCAGCTCGGAGGCGTCGACGGAGACGCCGACGAGCCCTTCGAGCTTGCGCACGAGCGCCAGCGCTGCCTTCGGGTTCGGCGCCGAGGCGATGTAGTGCGGGACCGACGCCCACAGGCTCGCCGACGGGATCGCCGCTCTCTGGCAGGCGGCCTGGAGGACGCCGACGATGCCGGTCGGCCCCTCGTAGCTGGACGGCGTCATCTGCAGCCGCTCGACCAGCGCCGGGTCGGAGGCGAGGCCGGTGATGCCGATCGGGCGCGAGTGGGCGACGTCGGCGAGCAGCGCGCCGAGCGAGACGACCATCTGCACGCCGAGCGCCTCGGCGAGGTCGAGGATCAGCTGGGTGAAGGTGCGCCAGCGCATCGACGGCTCGCTGCCGGTGACGAGGATCAGGTCGCGCGGGGCGCGCGGGATCCGCGCCTCGTAGATCTCGACCTCCGGCCACTCGATCTCGCGGGTCATCCCGTCGACGAGCTTGACGGTCGGCCGCGTCGCCTGGAAGTCGAAGAACTCCTCGGGGTCGATCGTCGCGAAGCGGGTCGCGCCGAGCGAGGTGCCGACGAACTGGAGCGCGGTCGTCGCGGCGTCTCCGGCGTCGTTCCAGCCCTTGAAGGCGCAGACGAGCGCGGGCGCCCGCAGGCCGTCGGGTCGGCGTTCCCATCGCAGTGGCTGCATCGGTCCAAAGTAGTACATGATCCACGGGTGGCCGCTCCTCCGACCGTCAGCGCACTGCGCCCTGCGACCGAGATCGACGGCGTCTTCGCCTGCACGCGCAAGGACCGGCTCGTCAGCCGTGCCGGCACCCCGTATCTGGCGCTGGAGCTGCGCGATCGGACCGGTGCGGTGCCGGCGCGGATCTTCAGAGACGCCGACCTGCTCGCGGGCCGCTTCGAGCGCGGCGACCTCGTGCGCGTCGCCGGCCGCGTCGAGCGCTTCCGCGACGAGCTGCAGGTGGAGGTGCGGGCGATCGCGAGAGCGGCCGCGGGCGACGCCGACCCGGCTGCCTTCCTGCCGAGCACCTACCGCGACATGGAGGAGCTCGACGGCTTCCTCGAGCACTTCGCCCGCGAGGTCTACGACCCGGGCCTGCGGGCGCTGCTGGCCGATCTGGTCGGCGACGCCGAGCTGCGCGCGGCGTGGCGACGCGCGCCGTGCACCCGCGCCGGCCACCACGCCTACCTCGGCGGCCTGCTGGAGCACACCGTCGCGGTCGCGCAGCTCGCACAGGAGACCTGCCTGCTGCACGTCAAGCTCGACTCCGACCTGCTGCTCGCCGCCGCGCTCGTCCACGACCTCGGCAAGACGCGCGAGTTCACCTACGGCGCCGAGTTCGGGATCAGCGAGGAGGGCCGCCTGCTCGGCCACGTGCAGATCGGCGCGCGAATGATCGAGCAGCGCGCCGCCGGCATCGCCTCCCTGACCGAGGAGCGGCGGATCGCGCTGCTGCACTGCGTGCTCAGCCACCACGGGCCCGACACGGCGCCGGGGCGGCGGTTCGGCTCGGTCGAGGCGCTCGCGCTCGCGCGCATCAACGCGCTCGACGCGAGCGTCAAGGGCGCGCTGGAGCACGGGCTCGGGCCGTAGGCGGGGCGCCGCGCGCGAGCGGCTGGACGGGCGGCCGGCCGATCCTAGGCCGCCTCGTCCTCCTCCGGGTCGATGATCCCGATCCCGATCGCCGCCGCCAGCTCGCCGGTCAGGCCGACGAGGTCGGGCCACGGCATCGAGACGCCGCGCAGGCGATCGATCCCGAGCGAGTCGGTCAGCGTGCAGCCGCGCATCTGACAGCGCTGGAAGCGGGCGTTGCGGAAGTCGGCGCCGGTCAGGTCGCAGCCGTCGAAGACGACCGAGCGCAGCTCCGCCTCGACGAGGTCGAGCTCCTGCAGCTGGCAGCCGCGGAAGACGACGCGCTCCAGCCTCGACATGCGGAAGGCGGCGAGGTCGACGCGGCTGTCGACCACCTCGAGGTCGCGCACGTTCGACTCCGCCAGCTGGATGCCGGTGAGGCGGCAGCCGGTCAGCCGCACCCGCTCGACGAGCACGTGCAGGCCGCGTCTGTTGGCGAGGTTGGCGTGCGCCAGGACGACGTCGCGGAGGCCGTCCTCCTTGAGCGTCGCGTCGTCGAGCAGGGCGGGGTCGAGCTCGGTCAGCGGCTGTCGAGGGGCACGGGGAGGAAGCGGAGCGGGGGACATGCGCCGGGAGGCTAAGTGCAATTCGTTGCGTAGCTTGAAATGGTTCCGGTTTCAATGGCGGACGGCCACCTCATCCTGATCGCGGGTGCGCTGCTGTTCGCCGGCATCGCAGCCTCGCTGCTCGCGGGTCGGCTGCGGCTCCCGTCGCTCGTGCTGTTCCTCGGCGTCGGCATGGCCGTCGGCTCCGACGGCCTCGGCTGGGTCGACTTCTCCGACTACGAGCTGGCGCGCGAGATCGGCATCATCGCGCTCGCGCTGATCCTCTTCGAGGGCGGTCTGACGGCCGGCTTCGGCGAGATCCGGCCGGTGCTGAGGAACGTCGTCAGCCTCGCCTTCTTCGGCACGCTGATCACGGCCGCGATCTGCGGCCTGGCGGCGACCTGGCTGTTCGACTTCACGCTGCTGGAGGGGCTGCTGCTCGGCGCGATCGTCTCCTCGACCGACGGCGCGGCGATCTTCGCGCTGCTGCGCGGCTCGGCGCTGAAGAAGAAGCTCGGCCGCACGCTGGAGGGCGAGGCCGGCATGAACGACCCGATCGCCGTGCTGCTCGTGGTCGGCTTCATCGAGTGGATCGAGCAGCCCGACTACGGCATCCTCGACATGCTGCACCTGTTCGTCACCGAGGTCGGGATCGGCGCGGTGATCGGCGCCGCCGTCGGCCTCGGCGCGGTGCAGCTGTTCCAGCGCTTCCAGCTCGCGACGCCGGGTCTCTACCCGGTCGCCTCGCTGGCGACCGCCGCGCTCTCCTTCGGCGCCGCCGACGCGCTGCACGGCTCCGGCTTCCTCGCCGTCTACCTCGCCGGCCTCGCGCTCGGCTCGGCGCACATCCCGGCCAAGCACACGATCACGACCTTCCACCAGGGCCTGGCGTGGGTCGCCCAGCTGGCGATGTTCCTCGTGCTCGGCCTGCTCGTCTTCCCGAGCCAGTTCGGCGACATCTGGCTGGAGGGGACGATCCTCGCGCTCGTGCTCGCCTTCATCGCACGGCCGCTCGCCGCGCTGGTCGCGAGCGGCCCCGGCTTCGACCTCGCCGACCGCGCCGTGCTCGGCTGGGCCGGCCTGCGCGGCGCGGTGCCGGTCGTGCTCGCGACCTTCCCGGTGCTCGCCGGCGTCCACGGCAGCGCCGACTTCTTCGACATCGTCTTCTTCGCCGTGCTGCTGTCGACGGTCCTGCAGGGCTCGACCTTCGAGGCGCTCGCGCGCAAGCTGAGAGCGACCGCCGACGAGCCGCCGCTGACGACGAGCGCGCTGTCGGAGACCGGCACGATCCGCCAGCTCGGCGCCGACTCGGTCGAGTACGGCGTCACCTCCGCCGACAAGATCGTCGGGCTGCGGATCCGCGACCTCGAGCTGCCGCGCGAGGCGGTCGTCAACCTGATCGTGCGCGAGGGCCAGGCGGTGCCGCCGCGCGGCTCGACGAGAATCCGCGCCGGCGACCGTCTCCACGTGCTGATCCGGCGCGAGGCGCTGCCGGCGATCAACAGACTGGTCGAGCGCTGGAGAGACGGTCCGATCGGCCCCAGACCGCGGCCGAAGCGGATCCCCGAGGGCCACGCGCCGGTCTTCCACGTGCGCCCGTGGCAGGAGAGCGACGGCGACCCGGCGACGATCCAGGAGGTCGCCGGCCGCCAGGTCGTCGACCGCCTCCGCACCCGCCGCGACCAGCCGGGCGCGCTCGTGCTCCTCGACGACGGCTACTTCGCCGTCACCGGCCCGGTGCTCGCGCTCGGCCGCGAGCAGCTCCTTTCGCAGTGGGTCCGCCGCAAGGCCCGCGCCGCCAAGAGCGACGCCGAGCGCTCCTGGTGGGAGGAAGTGCTCGGCGCGCTGGCGCTGTGAGCTGACGCGTTCGCCCGGGAGCTCCACGGCGGCGCGCCGAAGGTGCGCGGCGCCGGCGGGAGCTCCCAGGTCTATGCGGTGACCGGCTGCGGTGCCGTCGGCGCCTCGACCGGCTCGTCGACCTCGGCCGGCAGGGCGATGCGGCCGATCGCGAGGGCGGCGAGGGCCGCGGAGGCGGCGGCGAGCGCCTCGAACCACC
>JAEXXR010000395.1 GCA_023405705.1 Actinomycetes bacterium | reverse complement strand
GCTCGGCCGGGGGCGCGGTCAGCTCCGGCGGCAGCGGCGGCTCCTGGCCGCCGCGGCTCCAGACGATCGCGAGCGCGACCGCGGCCGCGACCGCCGCGATCCGCGCTGCGGCGGGGAGATCGACCCGTCCGCGACCCCCGCGCGAGCGCGTTTCCGTGGGCGGTCGCAGGTCCGGGCGCATTCCTTACCGAGTGATCCGGACGCCAAAGCTCGCCCCCTTGGTATAGTGCTCCGCCGCTGTCAAGCAGACGGAAAGCCCATGGCCGAACTCACTCCCATCTACGACCTCATGATCCTGCTCCAGACGTCGATCGACGACGAGCGTCACGCGCAGATCCGCGCTGACGTCGAGCAGACGATCGCCGACCACGCCGGTCAGATCGAGCTGACGCAGGAGTGGGGCGTGCGCAATCTCGCCTACGAGATCGACCACGTCAGAGACGCCGAGTACAACCTGCTGCAGTTCAGCGGTCCGGCCGCCCTGGTCGAGGCGCTCTCGTACAACCTCAAGATCGCGGACGGCGTCCTGCGCCACCGCATCATCAAGGTCGCTCCCGGCGCGCAGACGCCGCTCGAGCCGCCGGCCGGCGCGATTCAGCCGCCTGTCGAGGCTGTCGAGCCCGTCGCCTGAGCGCTGACGCGCTCGACTCGTCACACGGCTCGCGCTCGGCTGTGAACTTTCAGCGGACGTTCCGGGGTAGCGCAGGTCTCTCACCCCGGAACGCGGTCTAGACTCGAACGCCGCTGAACCTGCCGCCGAAAGGAGCCTCATGGCCGCCACCAACATCAACCGGGTCGTGATGACGGGCAACCTGACCCGGGACCCCGAGCTGCGCGCTCTCCAGAGCGGCATGTCCGTCTGCAGCCTGCGGATCGCGTGCAACACGCGCCGCAAGGACTCGTCGGGCGAGTGGGTCGACAAGCCCAACTTCTTCGACGTCACCGTCTGGGGCGCGCAGGGCGAGAACTGCGCCCGCTACCTGGCGAAGGGCCGTCCCGTCGCGATCGACGGCCGTCTGGAATGGCGCGAGTTCGAGGACAGAACCGGGCAGAGACGCCAGGCGATCGATATCATCGCCGATTCGGTGCAGTTCCTCGGTGGCCGCGACGACTTCGGTGGCGGCGGTGGCGGAGGCGGGAACGGCTTCGCCGGCCCGCGCCCGGACGTCTCGGGCGGGAGCGACGTCCCGATCGACTCGCAGGACTTCCGTTCCGCGCCTGCGCCGGCGGCGCCGGCCGACGACGACATCCCGTTCTGAGCAGCACGACTACGAGGTAAGGCCAAGAGTGGCGAAGCAGCGCAGCCGTCCGTCCACGAGACGGCGTGACAAGAAGGGCGGATTCGGGTCCAACCGACGCAAGTCGTGCCCGTGTTGCAAGGCGAAGGTCGATCAGGTCGATTGGAAGGACATCGACGCCCTGAGAGCCTTCGTCTCCGATCGCGGCAAGATCCGCTCGCGTCGCCTCACCGGTGCCTGCCGCCGCCATCAGAATCAGGTCTCGAGCGCCGTCAAGCGTGCGCGCGAGCTGGCCCTTCTTCCCTACGTCGCCGAAGGCGCGCCCGAGCGGGCGGGCGGCCGGCGCGACCGCGGTGACCGCGGCGACCGCGAGGAGCGTTGACGATGCCCCAGGCAATCCTTCTTCATGACGTCGAGCAGCTCGGCGAGAGAGGCGCGGTCATCGACGTCTCCCCCGGCTACCTGCGCAACTTCCTGATCCCGCGCAAGCTCGCCGAGCCCGCCACGAAGGGCGCGCTCGAGGCGGCGCAGAAGCGTCAGGCCGCCGCCGAGAGAGCCGCCAGAGAGGCGAAGGACCGCGCGCAGGACAACGCCGCGATGCTCGGCCGCACGGTGCTCACGATCGAGCAGCAGGCCGGCGACGACGGCCGTCTCTTCGGCTCGGTCACCGCGCAGGACATCGCCGACGCGATCCGCGACGCCCGCGGCATCAAGGTCGACAAGCGCAAGATCCAGCTCGAGGAGCCGATCCGCAACATCGGCACCCACATGGTCGTCGTCGAGATCGACGAGGGCGTGCACGCGACCGTCAAGACGATGGTCGTCGAGCAGAAGTAGCTCGAACCGAGCCAAGCTTCGCTTCAGAAGGGCCGCGGGCGACCGCGGCCCTTCGTCGTTCAGCGCACGATCGCTCCGCGGACAGCGGCAGCGATGTCACCGTTGCGACGCTTTTCCCGGACGTTGCGGGCTTATCCGGGGGAGCCGGTCATGCGGCGTCCGAGCTGGCGGCCAGCCGTACGCGTTTCGCCCTAAGCTGCCCATCCCCGATGTCCGCCACCGAGCAGCACGAGTTCCAGCACGCCCCGCCGCACAACCTCGAGGCCGAGCAGTCGGTGCTCGGGGCGATCCTGCTCGCCGAGGGCACGCTCTACGGCCTGATCATCAACGAGGGGCTCAAGCCCGAGCACTTCTACCGCGAGGGCCACGCGACCGTCTACCAGGCGATGCTCGACCTCTACGGCGAGAGCCGCGAGATCGACGTGCTGACGGTCACCGAGCACCTGCGCTCGATCGGCAGACTCGACGAGGTCGGCGGGCCGACGGCGATCGACGCGCTCGCAGGCGCCGTCCCGGCCGCCGGCAACGTGCGCGAGTACGCGCGGATCGTCCACAACAACGCCCTGCTGCGGCGGCTGCTGAGAACGACCCGCGAGATCCAGGCGAACGTCTACAACCACGCGGCGCCGCCGCGCGAGGTCGTCGAGTGGGCCGAGCGCGACATCCTCGACGTCGCCCACGACGACCGCCAGAAGGACTTCCGCGCGATCGGCGCGGTGCTCGACGACGAGCTCGACAAGCTGCAGCGGATGTCGGTCCAGGAGACCGTCATGTCCGGCACGCCGTCGGGCTTCAAGGACCTCGACGAGATCACCGGCGGCTTCCAGCCCGGCAACCTGATCATCCTCGCCGCGCGTCCCTCGATGGGCAAGTCGGCGTTCGTCACGAACATCGCCGAGAACGCGGCGATCATGCACAGAAAGCCCGTCGCGCTGTTCTCGCTCGAGATGTCGGAGGCGGAGCTCGCGCAGCGCTTCGTCGCCTCTCAGGCGCGGATCAAGGGCGAGGACCTGCGCAGAGGCAGAGTCGCCGAGAACCGCTGGCCGAAGATCCTCGAGGCCAGCCAGCGGCTCGCCGACTCGCCGCTCTACGTCGACGACTCCTCCGACATCTCGATGCTCGAGGTGCGCGCGAAGGCCCGCCGCCTGGCCCAGCAGAACCCCGGCGGGCTGGGCATGATCATCGTCGACTACCTCCAGCTGCTGCGCCCCGACGGCCGCGTCGAGTCGCGCGTCGAGCAGGTCGGCCAGATGTCGCGAGGCCTGAAGATCCTCGCGCGCGAGCTGCAGGTGCCGGTGATCGCGCTGTCGCAGCTGTCGCGCGCGGTCGAGACCCGCACCGACAAGAGACCGATCCTCTCCGACCTGCGCGAGTCGGGCCAGATCGAGCAGGACGCCGATCTCGTCATGTTCATCTACCGCGACGAGTACTACGACAGAGAGTCCGAGCGCGAGGGCGAGGCCGACATCATCATCGCCAAGCACCGCAACGGCGGCCTGGCGGACGTCGTGCTGACGTTCCAGAAGGAGTACCCGAAGTTCATGAACTTCGCCGGTGACCGCTTCCAGTAGCGGCCCCGGGCGCAGGCGCCCGGACGGGCGGGCGCCGACGCGCCGCCCGGTGGGGAGCGGCGGCTCTCCCCTACACTGTCCCTCGCTATGTCAGGCATCGTGATCGTTGGCGCCCAGTGGGGCGACGAAGGCAAGGGCAAGATCACCGACCTGCTCGCCGAGCGGGCGGACGCGGTGATCCGCTTCCAGGGCGGCAACAACGCCGGGCACACGATCGTCCGCCACGGCGAGACGTGGAAGTTCCACCTGATGCCGTCGGGGATCCTCTATCCCGGCAAGACCTGCGTGATCGGCAACGGCGTCGTCGTCGACCCGAAGGTGCTGACCGAGGAGCTCGACGAGCTGCGCGGCCGCGGCGTCGACACGAGCGGGCTGCGCGTCTCGGCCAACGCCCACCTGATCATGCCGTACCACATGATGCTCGACGCGGCCGGCGAGGCGAGACTCGGCAAGCTGAAGATCGGCACGACGAAGCGCGGCATCGGCCCGGCCTACGCCGACAAGGCCTCGCGGATCGGCATCCGCGTCCAGGACCTGCTCGACGAGAAGATCCTGAAGAAGAAGATCGTCGCCGCCCTCGAGCCGAAGCGGCTCGCGCTGCGCCCCTACGCGCGGGACCCGCGGCTCGACCTGCAGTCGATGGCGGAGGAGTACCTCGCCTACGGCCGCCGCCTCTCCGAGCACATCGCCGACACGACCAGCCTCGTCTGGGACAAGCTCGACGCCGACCAGATCGTGATCTTCGAGGGCGCCCAGGGCGCGCTGCTCGACCTCGACCACGGCACCTATCCCTTCGTCACCTCGTCCAACCCGATCGCCGCCTCGGCCTGCATCGGCAGCGGCGTCGGCCCGAAGGACATCGACGAGGTGTGGGGCATCTGCAAGGCGTACTCGACGCGCGTCGGCTCCGGCCCGTTCCCGACCGAGCTCGACGGCGAGCTGGGCGAGGAGCTGCGCCAGAGAGGCGGCGAGTTCGGCACGACGACCGGCCGCTCGCGCCGGACCGGCTGGCTCGACCTCGTCGCGCTGCGCTATGCGGCCCGGCTCAACTCGCTCACCTCGCTCGTGGTGACCAAGCTCGACGTCCTCTCGGGCCTGGACAAGATCAAGGTCTGCACCAGCTACGAGGGCGAGGACGGCGCGGTCTTCGAGACCTACCCGTACCACCAGACCGTCCTGCACCACGCGAGAGGCAAGTACGTCGAGCTGCCCGGTTGGAGCGAGGACATCACCGACGCACGCAGCGAGGACGAGCTGCCCGAGAACGCGCGCGGCTACCTCCGCTTCATGGAGGAGTTCATCGGCGTGCCGATCGTGCTGATCTCCGTCGGTCCGGGCCGCGAGCAGACGATGTGGACCGCCGCCGGCCTGGAGACCGCTCCGGGCCGCGCGATCCCGGCCGGCTGAACCGGCCGTCCTGCGCCGGCAGCGGGCGCCAGCGCGAGCGCCGCGCCTAGCGCCAGCGCTCGACCAGCTCGTCGTCGGGCACCTCGCGCACGACGCGCGCAGGGACGCCCATCACGAC
>JAEXXR010000393.1 GCA_023405705.1 Actinomycetes bacterium | reverse complement strand
GTGCGCACGAGCAGGCCGCCGACGCAGGGGACGGCGGCGCCGTGGCCGGTCGACTGGACCGCGACCGGCAGCGCGTGCTGCTGCGCGAAGCCGAGCGCGGCGACGACGTCGTCGGCGCCGGCGGCCTCGACGACGAGCGCCGGCCGTTGGTCGAAGGTCACGTTCCAGCTGGCGCGCAGGGCGTCGTAGGCCGGCTCGCCGGGTGTCGCGAGCGCGCCGTCGAGTTGCGCCCGCAGCGCGTCCAGCTCGGCGGCCGCGGCGACGGGGAGGGTGGAGGGCGTCATGGCGCCAAGCTACGTCCGGCCTACCCCCGTCGGCATCGGGGAGCGCCCCGAACTTCACCCCTCTGCTGAGGGGAGCCGCCGACGCGGTCGGTATTTTGGCGCACTGACGTTCGTCAACCACAGAAGGGACCAGGGGCGATGCAAGGGGCCTGTGTGTTGGAGGAGCGCGGGAGCGGAACGCTCCGGCGCTGCTGGAGCGTGCTCGCGCTCGCGCTGTGCACGCTGATGCTGGCAGGGGCGGCGACAGCCCATGCCGATCCGCCGGTCCACCTCGGCGGGAACGTGGTCGCCGGCGGCGACCCGCTCGCCGACGTGGAGGTCACGGTCGGCACCGAGACGACGGCGACCGACGCCGCCGGGCGCTTCGACCTGTCGCTGCCGGCGGGGACGTACGCCTGGAAGCTCGAGGCCGCAGACGGCGCATGGCACTTCAACGGCAGCGGGCTCGTGCTCGACGCCGACCGCGAGGTGACGCTGCCGCTCGCGCTGACGACGCTGACGGTCGCCGTCGCCGACGAGCGCGACGACAGCCCGCTCGCGGGCGCCGAGGTCGAGCTGCCGCTCCTCAGCACGCCGCTGACGGAGCTCGCGCCCGGCTTCAGCGGCTGGGGGCAGGCGCTCGGCACGAAGGCGACCGACGCCGCCGGCGAGGCGGCCTTCACCGTCTTCGTCGGCTCGGCCGGCAACGGCTTCCAGGTCGGCTGGATCAGGAAGTCGCCGCGCTACGCGCCGCAGGCGTTCGCGCCCGACACGATCAGACCGAACGCCCGCGAAGAGCGGCAGCTGACGTGGATGCCGCAGGTGACCGGGACGATCACCGACGCCGACGGCGGTCCGGTCGCCGGGCTGCGGGTCGGCGACCACGTGCCTGACGTCACCGGCCCCGACGGCGCGTTCACCGCGTACGTCGATCCCGCGAGAGGGGCGAGAGCGCTTCAGATCTCGCGCGTCGCGCCCGCCGGGACCGTCTGGACGGTCGACGTGCCGGTCGACCTGACGAGAGACGCGACCCGCGACGTGAGACTGCCGGCCGAGACGCTCGTGCGGGCGCGCGTGGTCAACGCGAGCGGCAGACCGCTCCCGGCCGCCGTCGCAGGCGTCACGCGCAGCGGCCCGGTCACGCTCGGCGACAGCACGGTCGTGACCGCCAGCTACCCGCGCACGGCCTCCTACGCGGTCGGCGCCGACGGCGTCGTCGCGATACCGGTCTTCTCCGAGCTGGCGGCGAGCGGCGGCATCGTCGCGGCCCCCAACGCGACCAACCCGCCGCGCAACCACGCACAGCGCGGCCCGCTGACGACCGTGACGCTGCTCGGCGACCAGACGCGCGTCTCGCTCGGCGGCTGGCTGAAGCCCGACGGCGCGCCGCTCGCGGGCGTGACCGTGAGACTCGGCGACCAGACGGCGGTCACCGGCCCCGACGGCTGGTTCGTGCTGACGGTGCTGCCCGGGACGCACGCCCTCTCCAGCAGCAGCTGGACGACGGCCGACGGCTCGGAGGTCTCCTTCGCGGATCCGGCGCTGTCGGTCACGGCCGACCAGCTGCGCACGCTCGCCTGGGGCGCCGCCGAGCCGCACACGGTGCAGGCGGTCGACGCGGACGGCGACCCGGTCGAGGGCGCCGAGATCGAGCTGCCGGCCTACGAGGACGACAGCGCGCCGGGCGAGGTCCCGGCCGGCGTCGTGCTGAGCACCATCCCGCCGGTGCTGGAGACCGACGCCGACGGCGAGGCGGTCGTCCAGCTGTCGCAGGCGGCGAGACCGGCGAGCGCGACCGGCACGGCGACGCCGCCGCCGAGCCTCGGCGTGCCGCCGGCGCCCTTCCCGGCCTTCACGCCGGGCGGTCCCGACCTCGTCGTGGTGAGACTGGTCGACCCCGGCCCGTCGATCGCGATCGACGTCGTCCCGCCGGCCTCGGCCGGCACGTGGTGGACGGTCCAGAGCGTCGCCGTCACGGTGGCGGCGACCGACGCGCACGGCGTCGCGTCGCTGACCTGCACGGTCGACGGCGCCGTCCGCAGATTCGCGCAGACGAGCGGCCCGACGACGCGCAGCGGGACGTTCAGCATCGGCGCCAGCGGCCGTCACGCCGTCGCGTGCGCGGCGACCGACGCGCTCGGCCACGCCGGCGCGGAGGGCACGCAGGCGGTCGACATCGACCGCGGCAAGCCGTACAAGCCGTCGCTCGCCGCCGACCGCCCGGCCGACTCGGCCAACGGCTGGTTCCGCGACACGGTCACCGTCACGACGACCGGCGCGGGCGACCGGCTGCTCGGCGACGGCAGCGCCGGCTCGGGCGTCGACCCCGCC
>JAEXXR010000230.1 GCA_023405705.1 Actinomycetes bacterium | reverse complement strand
CTGCCGGATCGCGGCGGCCGCCTCGCGCTCGGACGCGCGCCGCGGCAGCACCACCTCGACGCCGTCGGCGGCGTCGACGCGGACGCGGACGCGCCGGGCGCGATCGGAGCGCCGGACGCGGTAGGAGATCTCACGGTCGACATCGGTCACCGCGATGAGGGTACGCCCAGACCGGGATGGAGCGGCGCGGGCTGCCCGCCGCAGCGCTCGCAGTCCAGATTTTCGCCCGAATTTTCTTGAATTCTGGTAGTTAATCGGACAATGGCCTCACGCGCACGCTCGGGGGAACGTGCGACGGACGACGTGCCCGCGCGTCGGGCCGGTCGCCCGGTCGCTCTCCGCCTCAAAAGAACAGCCAGCACGCTCTCGGCGCATCAGCACGCCACCGCCGCCGCATGCTTCGCGCTGCTCGTCCTGATCTACCTGTGGCCGGCGCTCGTCGGCGGCGGGGTCCTGACGCCCGCAGCGCTGCTCTACACGTTCGCCCCGTGGGCGAGCGCTCCGCCGGCAGACCTGCACAACTACTTCAACTTCGTCCTCAGCGACGTCCCGATGTCGTATCTGGCGTGGGACGAGCTGGCCCGAGGCCTCCTGCACGCCGGCACCTTCCCCGCGTGGAACGAGCACGCGTTCGCCGGCACGCCGCTCTGGTCGAACGCCTCGGTCGCGTGGCTGAGCCCGTTCAGCCTGCCGCTGTGGCTGCTTCCGCTCGACTTCGGCCTCGGCGTCGCGGCGGCGGCGAAGCTGTGGGTCGCCGCCTTCGGCACCTATCTGCTCGTGCGCGAGCTGCGCCTGAGCTTCTGGCCGGCGATGCTCGCCGGGATCGCCTTCGCGCTCTGCTCCTTCAACGTCGTCTGGCTCAGCCATGGCGCGCACGTGTCGGCCGCCGCGCTGCTCCCGTGGCTGCTGTGGCTCACCGAGCGCATCGTCCGCCGTGGCCGCGCGATCGACGGCCCCCTGCTCGGCGTCGTCGTCGCGTTCACCCAGTTCAGCGGCCATCCGGGGACGCAGCTCCACGCGCTCGGGTTCACGTTCATCTACGCCATCGCACGCGTGCTGCTGCAGCCGAGCCTCCAGCGCCGGGAGATCCTGGCGCGGCTCGCGACCGTCGCCGCGGCGCTGGCCGCCGGCACGCTCGCTGCCGCCGCCGTCCTGCTTCCGGCCCAGCTGGCCGCCGCCGACACGGCGGGCGAGGTCGCCCGCCGCAACGGCGCCAGCACGATGCCGGGCTCGACGCTGTCGGCCGACGCGCTGCGGGCGATCCCGTTCCCGGACTGGTGGGGGCGCCCGAGCGAGGGCGTCATAGAAGGGCCCGGCAACTACAACGAGCGCGCGCTGTACGCGGGAGTGATCGCCGCCGTGCTCGCCCTCGTCGCGATCTGCTCGCCCGACGCGTGGCGGCGCAAGGCGCCCTTCGCCGCGCTCGGCGCGATCGGCCTTGCCGTCGCCTTCGACGTCGCGCCGGTCCGCGACGCCGTCAACGCGCTCCCGCTGTTCGACCATGTGCAGAACCAGCGGCTGCTGCTGTGGTTCCTCCTCGGCGTCGCGATCCTCGCGGCATTCGGCCTCGAGTCGGTGCTGCGCGGAGAGCGGCGCGCACAGACGTGGTGCGCGATCGGCGCGGCCGCGATCGTGGCCGTCGTCGGGCTCGGAAGCGCCGGCTTCACGGGCGGAGACGTCGGACGGGCCTTCCACCGCCTGGTCGACCGATTCGCCGCCGGCACCCCCGGTTCGATGGCGCTCGCGAGCGTTCTGCGCTGGACGCTTCTCACGGCGGCGCTCGCGGGCCTCTGCCTGCTGCTGCAGCGCCGCGGACGCGCGCGGCTCGTCGGCGGGGCGATCGTCGCGCTCGTCGCGCTCGAGATGGTGACCTTCGCAGCCGGCTACCAGCCCATCGGCCCGGCCAGCAGGGTGTACCCGCCGACCACCCCGGCGATCGAGCACATCCAGGAGAACGTCGGCGACGGCCGGATAGTCGGCACCGAGTACTCCCTCACCAGCGACTGGTCGACGCACTACGGCCTCCGCGACGTGCGCGGGTATGACGCCCCGCAGCCGAGCATGCGCTTCTTCCGCCTGTGGAGATCGCTCCACTCGACGCAGGAGGGATGGGCGCCGTTCGACCTCGCCGGCATCGACCCGGAGTCGCTGCCGGTGCTCGGCATGCTCGGCGCGCGCTACATCGTGACGAGACCGGGGACCTCTCTGGACAGAGAGGGCCACGACGCGCTCCATGCCGTCCACCGCGGCGACGACGCGACCGTGTACCGCAACGACCTCGCGATCAGACGGACGCTGGTCGCCCCGCTCGTGACGATCGCGGCCGACGAGGACGCCGAGTTCGCGACGGTCACCGCGTCCGACTTCGACCCGCGGGACTCCGTCGTGGTCGCAGCCGCAGAGCTCCCGCCCGGCACGACGGAGCGCGAGCTGACCGGCGCCGGGAGCGCGAGAATCGTTGAGGAGAGCAATGCGCGCGTCGCCATCCGCACCGAAACCGACGGCCAGGCGCTCGTCCTCCTCGGTGACGCCTGGGCGGACGGGTGGCGCGTCACCGTCGACGGCAGACCCGCTGAAGCGCTGAGAGCCGACGTGGTGCTGCGCGGCGTCGTCGTGCCCGCCGGAAGCCATGAGGTCGTCTGGGCCTATTCGGTGCCAGGGCTGAAGGCCGGAATCGCCGCAAGCGCCCTCGGCCTGGCCGTCTTGTTCGCCTGGGCCGCGGTCCCGCTGGCGCGGAGGCGGCTCCGGCAGCGATAATCGCTCCCGATGGAGCGATGGAGCGTGCACCTGCCGCCCGGTCTGGAGCCGCCGTTCGAGGTCTACGTGAACGGCGTGCTGCAGCGCGCGGGCGAGGACTACGAGGTCGCCGGCCGCCGGCTGCTGTTCGCCAGAGCGCTCGCGCAGGAGGGCAGACTCGGCTTCTGGCGCTGGTTCTGGGGCGCCTGGGGCATAGGCACCTACCGCGCCCACCACACGGTCGACGTCCGCTACCAGCGCGACGGCCAGACGCTCGTCGCCCACGCGCTGAGAGTCGAGCCGCCCGCGCGCGGCGGCGACGGCGGTCCCGCGCGCGGGGATCGAGCGCCGCACGGCGGTGATCGTCCGCGCACGGATTGAAGCGCCGCGGCGCCTGGCTGGCCGGCCGGCCGATCGTCCCCCCGTCTACCCATCCAAGACCGAACGCTAACGTTCAGTGGATCGATCGCCGAGGCGAGCGCGCCCGGCCGGTCCGCATTCGGTCACCGCACTTGATTTCTGTCGAACACTCCTGCTCTGCTGCTCCCCGCCCCGGGGGAGTCCGCAGATCGACAGAAAGGAATTGGGGGATGCCCATCACGACGTCATGCGCGGCGGCGACTCGCCGCGCGCGCATCGCCGTGCTCACGGCGCTGGTCGCACTGCTGTGCGCTCTGACCGCCTCGTCGGCCCGCGCCGACCTGCCGGTCGTCTACAACTTCACCGCCGCCGCGGCGGCGGGCGTGATCGCGCCCGACGCCGACCCGCTCGGCGCCAACGACTGGTCATGCAGACCGAGCAGAGCGCACCCGCAGCCGGTCGTGCTCGTGCACGGCACCGTCGAGAACAAGCTGATGAACTGGAGCGCGCTCTCGCCGTTGCTGAAGAACAACGGCTACTGCGTCTTCGCGCTCAACTACGGCGAGTACCAGCCCGGCCCGTTCAAGGGGCTGAGCAGAATCTCCGACTCGGCCGCCGAGCTCGGCGCGTTCATCGGCAGAGTGCTGAGCGCGACCGGCGCCAGCGAGGTCGACCTCGTCGGCCACTCGCAGGGCGGCATGATGCCGCGCTGGTACCTCAAGTTCGACCCGAACGGCCCGGCGCGCGTGCGCACGCTCGTCGGCCTCACGCCGTCCAACCACGGCACGACGCTGCTCGGCCTCTCGACGCTCGGCAGATTCATCCCGGGCGTCTCCGCGATCCTCTCCGCCGGCGCCCCGGCGCTCGAGGACCAGCGCATCGGCTCGACGATGAACAGAACGCTCGACGCGGGCGGCGACACGATAGCCGGCGTCAACTACGTCGTGATCGCGTCGACCTATGACGAGGTCGTCACGCCGTACACGAACAGCTACCTGAGAGGTGCGACGAACATCAACCTCCAGAGCGGCTGCATCATCAACTTCACCGACCACCTCGGCGTCTCGTACGACCGCCGGGCGCTGCGGATGACGTTGAACGCGCTCGACCCGGCGAACGCGAGAACGCCGGCCTGCGTCCCGACCCTCCCGGGGGTCGGCGGCTGAGTGCGCCGCATAGCGAGTTCCACGTCGGCGTCGCGCATCGCGCCGCGCCGGGGGAGCTCGCGGTGACGGGCTGACCGAGCGGCGGCCGCGCTCGCGAGGGCGCGGCCGTCAGCCGGCGGCGAGCTTCAGCGCCGGCTCGGCGCCGGCGCCCTTCTCCCACGGCCGCTGCAGCCGCAGCGCGGAGAGGATCGCGCGCGTCGCCGGGGAGCGGTTGATCGTGTAGAAGTGGATGCCGGGCGCGCCGTTGGCGAGCAGCTCGGCGCACTGCAGCGTCGCGTAGGCGACGCCCAGCTC
>JAEXXR010000168.1 GCA_023405705.1 Actinomycetes bacterium | reverse complement strand
AACTGCGCCCCGCGCAGCCCGCCGGCCAGCGCCGCCGCGCCGGCCTCCGGCGCGGGCGTCGTCGGAGGCGACAGCCGCCGCCGCACCACCGCGCGCCCACCCTTCGACGGCGCGAACGCGACCCCGCGCGACTTCCACTTCTCGTCGGGCGCGTCCGTCGTCGCAAGCTCGACCTGCTGCAGCAGCGTCCGCAGCACGACGTCCATCTCCATGTGCGCGAAGGCGGCGCCGATGCAGCGCCGGATCCCGCCGCCGAACGGCACCCACGTGTAGGTGCCGGGCTTGGCGCGGAGGAAGCGCTCGGGGTCGAACCGCTCCGGGTCGGGGTAGAGGCGGGCGTCGCGCTGGGTCAGGTACGCGGAGGCGATGATCCGCGTGCCGGCCGGCAGCAGCCACGGGCCGAGCTGGAAGTCGCTCATCGCGTAGCGGCCGGCGGCGGTGATCACCGGCCGCGAGCGCTGCACCTCGCGGATGACGGCGTCGCGGTAGTCCCTGCCGCCCGCGTCCGCCTCGGCGACCAGCCGGCGCAGGATCTCCGGGTGGCGGCGCAGCCGCTCGACGGCCCAGGCGAGCGTCGCGGCGGTCGTCTCGTGGCCGGCGGCGAGCAGCGTCAGCAGCTGGTCGGCGATCTCGTCGCGCGACATCGGCGTGCCGTCCTCGTGTCTGGCGCGCACGAGCAGCGAGAGGACGTCGGAGCGTTCCTCCAGCTCGGGGTCGCGGCGAGCGGTCGCGATCAGCTCGTCGACGTGCCGGTCGAACGCCGCCCGCAGCCGCAGGAACCGGCCCCAGGGGCTCCAGGCGCCGAGGTCACGGTGCAGGAAGCGCAGCAGCGCCAGCCGCGAGCCGAGGCCGACGAGCTTCGGCAGCAGCACGCGCAGCTGCTCCAGCTCGCTGCCGCGGGCGCCGAAGACGGCGCGCAGGATCGAGTTGAGCGTGATCCGCATCATCGGCTCGAGCGTCTCGAACGGCCGGTCCTGCGGCCAGGTCGCGATCTCTCTGGTCGCCTCGTCCGCGATGATCGCCTCATACGACTGCATCCGCTCGCCGTGGAAGGGCGGCAGCAGCAGCTTGCGCTGGCTGAGGTGGCGGCCCTCGTCGATCGCCAGCAGCGAGTTGCGGCCGAGGACGGCGCCGAGCGGGCTGCGGTCGCCGGCGTGGAGCACCTTCGGATCGGCGGTGAAGACGGTCTTCAGCAGCTCCGGGTCGGAGACCGCGACGAACGTGCCGATCCCGCTCAGGCGGATCTTGAAGACCTCGCCGTAGCGGGCGCGCAGCAGTCGCGCCGTCTGCGTCTGGAAGCCGAGGAAGAGCGCCGTCTGCAGCGGCGCGGGCAGCCGATCGGGCCCGGGAGGAAGCGCCATGGGGAAGACGGTACTTGCGCGTACCGCGGGGTGCAAGCGGGAGGTGACCGAACGGCGTCGCGCGCGTGGAGGAGCCGCGACGACGGCGCCCGGACCCAGCGACGGCGCGGCCGCGCGTCAGGCCAGCGCAGCCGCGGCTTCGGTGCGGTCGCCGCGCAGGCGCAGGCCGACGATCGGGAAGATCGCGGTCGAGCAGATCGCGGCGACGATCAGCGAGGCGGCGGTCGACGGCCTCATGTGACCGGTGTCGATCGCGATCGTCGTGACGGCGACGACGAGCGGCAGCTCGGTCGCGGAGAAGACCGCCAGCGCCATCCGGTCGCGCGCCGACATCAGCCTGCGGTAGAGCACCATCGCCGGCACGCCGCGGACGATCAGGAAGAGCGCGAGGAAGAGCGGGACCTTGAGGAACTGCTTCGGGTCGTCGAGCAGCGCGCCGAGGTCGACGTTGATGCCGGAGACGACGAAGAAGAAGGGGATCAGGAAGCCGTAGCCGATCGCCGTCAGCTTCGACTCGAGCACCTCGACCTCGCGGCCGCGCAGCGCCAGCCGCAGGATGATGCCGGCGACGAAGCCGCCCAGCAGCAGCTCCAGCCCGAGCGAGGCGGCGAGCGAGACGAGCGCGAAGACGACGACGACGGTGAAGCGGATCGCGACCTGGCTGCTCGCCTCCAGCGTCCGCTCGAACAGGCTCCAGCCCTTGCCGACGTAGCGGACGGCGAACACTCCGGCGATCACCGCGATGACGACGAAGCCGAGCAGGATCACGAGGTTCTCCTCGGCGCTCTTGGTCGAGAAGACGAGCGTGATCAGCAGGATCGGGCCGAACTCGCCGACCGCGCCGATCGCCAGCAGCTGCGTGCCGAACGGCGTCTTCAGCTCGCCGGCGTCGCGCAGGATCGGCATCAGCGTGCCGATCGCCGTCGTCGCCATCGCGGTGCCGACGAAGACGAGCGACAGCACGATCCCGGCCATCGCGAGCAGGCCGCCGAGCGCGTAGGCGAGCGCGAGCGAGATCACCCAGCCGATCAGCGCGAGCTTCAGCGGCTGCCCCTTGATCCGCTCGAAGTCGATCTCGTAGCCGGCGAAGAAGAACAGCATCCCCAGGCCGAGGTTCGCGAAGAAGCTGATGAAGTCGTCGGACTCGGCGAGCCCGAGCACCTCGGGTCCGACGACGATCCCGAGCACCAGCTCCAGCACCACGACGGGGACGACCAGCCGTCTCGCGATCAGTCCGGCGCCGAACGCGGCGAGCGCCGCGACGACGACGATGACGAGGAAGGAGGCGGTGTCGACGGTGACCATGGCGCGGGCAGCCTAGTCGAGCGGGCGGCGGCCGGGAGTGCCGCAACGCGCCTGCGCCGACCCGGGTCGCCGCGGCGAGGAGCGGGTGGAGGCGCGGATGGGAAGAACCGCGCCATGGCACGTGACACGCTGTGGCACCGGATCGCGGTCGAACGGACGCTGCTGAGCGCCGCCGCAGCGCTGCTCGGCACGCTGGCCGGCGGCGCCTGCCACCTGCTCGGCGCACCCGAGGCCGGCGACGCGCTGTGGACCGTCACGCTCGCCGCGACGATCGTCCCGCTGGCATGGACGGTCGTGCGCGCGATGATGCACGGCGACCTCGGCGTCGACGTGATCGCGCTGCTGGCGATGGCCGGCGCGCTGGCGGGCGGCGAGCTGCTCGCCGGCTCGGTCGTCGCCGTGATGCTGACCGGCGGCAACGCGCTGGAGTCCTACGCCGACAGCCGCGCCCGCCGCGAGCTGACCGCGCTGCTGCGAAGGGCGCCGCAGCGGGCCCGCCGCCGCGACGCGGACGGCGAGTGGGAGG
>JAEXXR010000157.1 GCA_023405705.1 Actinomycetes bacterium | reverse complement strand
GCGCCGACGCGAGCGCCGGCGCCAGCTCCGGCTGCCGGATCGCGAGCTGCTCGCGCAGCTGCGCGACCGTCGCGCCGTCGGGGAGGTCGAGCGTGAGCAGCGGCGCCTCCGCGAGGCGGGCCAGTCCGGCGCCGAGGCGGACCTTCACACGCATGCCCCCACCGTAGCGGCGACCGGAAAGCGGGTGGAGGCGATCGACGGCCGCGGCGCGCGGGCGGGCCGAAGCGGTGCGTCGCCCGCCCGGCCCGTCCGCCTGCCGCGTCCCCTCAGCGGTCGATCGTCGACATGTCGGGGTAGCGCTCGCCGGCGGCGGCGCCGACGGGGACGGCGGCGTCGATCCGGGCGAGGTCGTCGGCGGTCAGCTCGACCTGGGTCGCGGCGACGTTCTCCTCGAGGTATCTGCGGCGCTTGGTGCCGGGGATCGGGACGACGTCGTCGCCCTGCGCCAGCACCCACGCGAGCGCGAGCTGGCCGGCGGTGGCGCCCTTCTCGGCCGCCAGCTCTCTGATCCGCTCGACGAGCGCGAGGTTGGCCGAGAGCGCGTCGCCCGCGAAGCGCGGGTTGGCCCGCCGGAAGTCGCCCTCGTCGAGGTCGTCGGCCGGCGATCTGATCGTGCCGGTGAGGAAGCCGCGGCCGAGCGGGGAGTAGGGGACGAGGCCGATCCCCAGCTCGCGCAGGGTCGGCAGGATCTCCGCCTCGACGTCGCGCGTCCACAGCGAGTACTCGGTCTGCAGCGCGCTGATCGGGTGGACGGCGTGGGCGCGGCGGATCGTCGCGGGGGAGGCCTCGCTCAGGCCCAGGTATCTGACCTTGCCGGCCTGCACCAGCTCGGCCATCGCGCCGACCGTCTCCTCGATCGGCGTGTCGAAGTCGACGCGGTGCTGGTAGTAGAGGTCGACGTGGTCGACGCCGAGCCGTCTCAGCGACGCGTCGCAGGCCGAGCGCACGTACTCCGGCGAGCCCTCGACGCTGCGCGTGCCGTCCTCGTGGAGGACGTTGCCGAACTTCGTCGCCAGCACGACCTCGTCGCGGCGGCCGGCGATCGCTCTGCCGACGAGGCGCTCGTTCGTGTGCGGGCCGTACATGTCGGCGGTGTCGAGGAAGGTGACGCCGAGGTCGAGCGCGCGCTGGATCGTCGCGATCCCCTCGCCCTCGTCGGTCGCCCCGTAGAAGGCCGACATCCCCATGCAGCCGAGCCCCTCCTCGGAGACGACGAGGCCCTGCGTGCCGAGTCTGCGCTGCTTCAGTGTCATGGGGTTCTCTCCCGGTAGATCTCGATCTTGTGCTCGATGAAGGCGAGGTGGCGGGCGACCTCCTCCAGCTGTGCCCGCACCTCGTCGCGATGGGCCTCCAGCAGCGCCAGCCGCTGCGCCTCGTTGCCGTCGCCGGCGCGCACCAGCTCGGCGTACTCCTGCATCCGCCGGATCGGCATCCCGGTGCGGCGCAGCTTCGTCAGCACCTCCACCCAGCGGACGTCGGTCTCGGCGTAGCGGCGATGGCCGGAGCCGGCGCGGCCGACCGGCTCGATCAGCCCGATCCGCTCGTAGTAGCGGAGCGTGTGGGCGCTGACGCCCGTGCGGGCGGCGACGTCCGCGATGCTCAGCTCCGCCGTCGTGATCGTGGACATGCATCGAGGGTAGGACTTCGAGCGCGCTCTAAGTCAAGGGGAGGTCCGTGCGGCGCAGCGGCGGCGCGCCCGGCCCCGGCCGCCGCGCGTCCACGACGAGTGCGCACGAAGCCGGCGCGCGGCGGGTAGACCAGCGGGCAACGTGGCCGCGACCGACACAACGCCGCCGACGCCGCCGGAGCCGCCCGAGGACCGGGCGCGGGAGCGGGAGCGGCAGGAGCGGCGGGCGATCTGGCTGCTGGGGCTGCCGACCTTCGGGTTGGCGCTGTCGATCACGGTCGTCACGACGTACCTGCCGCTGATCGCGCAGGAGTTCACCAGCAGCAGCATCGTCGTCGGCGTGCTGATCGGCTCGGAGGGGCTGCTGGCGCTGGCGCTGCCGCTCGTCGTCGGCACCTGGTCCGATCAGCTCAGATCGCCGATCGGCGGGCGGCTGCCGTTCCTGATCGTCGCGACGCCGGCGCTGGTCGTGTCGCTGGCGCTGCTCGGCTTCGTCGGCGGGATCGTGATCGCGCTCGGGCTCGTGTGGCTGTTCTTCGCGGCCTACTTCGTCGCCTACGAGCCGTACCGCGCGCTCTATCCCGACCTCGTCTCCGACGACCGCGCCGGCCTGTCGCAGAGCGTCCAGGCGATCTGGCGCGGCGGCGCGACCGGCCTCGCGCTCGTCGCCGGCGGCCTGCTGTTCGACCTCTCGCCGTGGGTGCCGTTCGTCACCGCCGCGGTCGTGACGCTCGCGGTGATGCTCGTCTTCATCCACCGGATGGTCAAGAACCCCGGGCACAGATGGCACGAGCCGGAGAACCCGAAGCCGCTGGGGGAGGCGGTCCGCGAGCTGAGAGCGCTCGTCGAGGGCCGGCCCGGCCTGCAGGCCTACCTCGCGGCCAACGCGCTGTGGGAGGCGTCGCTCGGCGCGCTCAAGACCTTCGTGCTGCTGTACGTGACGGTCGGCCTCGGGATCGAGGTCGGCGACGCGGCGCTGATCGTCGGCGGGGCGGCGCTGTTCGTGCTCGGAGGCGCGGTCGTCAGCGGCATACTCGCCGACCGCTACGGCCAGCTGCGCGTGCTGCGGATCACGCTGATCGTCTACGGGATCGGGCTGCTCGTCCCCGCGATCACGACCTCGACGCTGCCGCTCGCGCTGATCGCGCCGCTGGCGGCCTTCGGCGGCGGCACGCTGATGACGCTGCCCTACGCGCTGCTGATGCCGCACATGCCGGCCGGCTCCCACGGCGCGCTGACCGGCTTCTACAGCCTCAGCCGCGGGGTCGGGACGATGCTCGGCCCGCTGCTGACCGGCATCGCGGTCGACGTGATGGCCGGGCCGTTCGACGAGACCGATGGCTATCAGGCGATGTGGATCGTCTGCGGCGGCACCGTGCTCGCCAGCCTCTGGTTCGTGCGCAAGATGAAGGCGGTCTACGACGAGCAGGCCGGCGTCGAGGTCACAGACGCCACGTGACGACGCCGAGACCGGGGAAGCGCAGCGCCTCCGCGGTCGCGCCGGTCAGGTCCCAGGTGCGGCCGTCGACGTAGGGGCCGCGGTCGATCACCGGCACGCGCACGACCCGGCCGCGGTAGGCGAACGTCACCATCGTCCCGCACGGCAGCGTGCGCGACGCCACGCCGAGCTGGCCCTCGTCGAGCGTGCCGCCGCACGCGAGCGGCTGGCCGTAGTCGTCGTACCGCGAGGCGATCGCTCTTCTCCACGCGCCCGGCAGGCCGCCGTCGTCCGGCGCCGCCGCCTGCTCGAAGCGCGGCTCGGCC
>JAEXXR010000150.1 GCA_023405705.1 Actinomycetes bacterium | reverse complement strand
CGCCTCGACGGCGATCGCGAGGTCGACGAGGCTGGAGCCGAAGCCGCCGGCCGACTCGGGCAGGCCGAGCTGGCCGTAGTCGGCGAGCAGCGGGCCGTCGAACGACGGGAAGGCGAAGCCGTGCTCGAGGCAGCGGCGGGCGTCGAGCAGGCCTCTCGCCGACATCTCGGCGATCGTGCGGTCGATCTCGACCTGCTCGGGGGTGAAGGTGGCGCGCATCGTGTGGTTCTCCGATTCCGGTGGTCGGCGCATGGTCAGCGCGAGCGGGGGAGCGCGAGCACGCGCTCGGCGAGGATCGACTTCTGCACCTCGTCGGTGCCGCCCTCGATCGTGTGGCCGCGGGAGCGCAGGTAGTGATGCAGCATCGAGATCGCCTGCGGCTCGTCGACGAGCGTCGCGGCCGGGCCGAGCAGCTCCATCCCGACGCGCGTCGCGTCCTGCACCGTTCTCGCCCACAGCAGCTTGCCGACGGAGGTCTCGGGGCCGGGGCTGACGTCCGACATCGCGCGCAGCGAGCCGATCCGCAGCGCCTCGGCGTCGGCCTCAAGCTGTCCCACCATGTCGGCGACGCCCGGGTCGTCGAGCAGGCCGCGCGTCGCGGCCGCCTCGCAGACGGCGTCGACCGCCTGTCTCGCCCACACGCACAGCGACAGCGCCAGCCCGCCGCGCTCGTAGGCGAGCGTCGTCAGCGTCACCTTCCAGCCGTCGTTCACCTCGCCGAGGACGTCCTCGTCGGCGACGAAGACGTCGTCGAGGTACATCTGGTTGAACTCGGCGTCGCCGTTGGTCATCACCAGCGGGCGGACGTCGATCCTGTCCATGTCCGCGAGGAAGTAGGTGATGCCCTTGTGCTTGGGCGCGTCGCGATCGGTGCGCGCCAGCAGCATGCACTTGCTCGCGTTGTGGGCGTTGGAGGTCCAGACCTTCTCGCCGGAGATCAGCCAGCCGCCGTCGGTCTTCTTCGCGACCGTGCGCAGCGCGGCGAGGTCGGAGCCGGCGTCGGGCTCGGAGAAGCCCTGGCACCAGTACTCCTCGCTGCGCAGGATCCTCCCGAGGTAGCGCTCCTTCTGGGCCGGCGTGCCGTGGGTCATGATCGTCGGCCCGGCGAGCAGCAGCGCGACGCCGTTCTGCGCGTACGGGGTGCGTCGCTTGGCGCACTCCTCGTTGAAGATCGCCTCGAAGACGACCTCCTTGCCCTGGCCGCCGTGCTCGACCGGCCACGTCAGCCCGGTCCAGCCGCCGTCGGAGAGGCGCTGCTGCCACAGGCGCGACCACGTCTCGCGCTCCTCCTGGTCGAGGCCCTCCTGCTCGGGGACGTCGGCCATCGCGCCGTCGAGCCAAGCGGCCGCGCGGGCGCGGAACTCGGCCTCCTCGGGGGTGTCGTTGAAGTCCATGGTCTCCTGCCGGGTGGTTCAGGTTCAGGCCGGGGCGGCGAGCGTGCGCTCGGCGACCAGCCGCTGCTTGTAGAGCTTTCCGTTGGGGTCGCGCGGGAGCCGGTCGCGCAGGTGGATCGTGCGCGGGCGCTTGTGGCGCGCCAGCCGCTCGGCGCAGAAGGCGTCGAGCTGCGCGCGCAGCTCCTCCGCCGCCGGTGCGCCGGGGGCCGGCTGGACCCACGCCTCGGGCACCTCGCCGAGGTCGGGGTCGGGGACCCCTGCGACGCCGGCGTCGAGCACCGCCGGGTGCTCCAGCAGCACCGCCTCGACCTCGGCCGGGTAGGTGTTGACGCCGCCGACGATGATCATGTCGGTGATGCGGCCGGTGAGGAAGAGGAAGCCGTCGTCGTCGACGTAGCCGCGGTCGCCGACGGTCAGCAGCCGGCCCCTGCGCACGCCCTCGGTCTTGCCCGGATCGTTGTGGTACTCCATCCGGTCCTCGCCCTGGCGCATGTAGACGATCCCCTCGGTGCCGGCGGGGACCTCCGCGCCGGCCTCGTCGAGGATCTTCAGCTCGCTGATCGGCAGCGGCAGGCCGACGGTGCCCGGGCGCTCCAGCCACTGCTGCGGCGTCGCGACGGTCGAGCCGACCTCGGTCGAGCCGTAGTACTCGTAGACGATCGGGCCGAGCCAGTCGAGCATCGCCTGCTTGTCGGCGCGCGGGCACGGCGCGGCGCCGTGGAGGACGTAGCGCAGGGAGCTGACGTCGTAGGCGGCGCGGGTGTCCGGGTCGAGCGCGAGCAGGCGGTGGAACTGCGTCGGCACCATGTGCGTGCCGGTGACGCGCTCGCGCTGGACCGTCTCCAGGAACAGCTCCGGCGTCCACCCCTCCATCAGCACGACCGAGCCGCCCAGGTGGAGCGCGCCGGAGGCCGGCGTGATGTTGGCGGTGTGGTACATCGGCGAGGCGACGCACCAGCGCTCGAAGTCGGCGCCGATCCCGAGCGCGTCGAACAGCCACTCGTAGACGTGCGCGCCGGCGTCGGCGTCCTGGCCCGAGAGCGGCCGCTTGACGCCCTTCGGCCGGCCGGTCGTGCCGGACGTGTACTGCATCAGGGAGCCGGCTCTGGTGCTCCGCGGGCGGGTGGCCGGCTGGCCGTCGAGCAGCTCGGCGATGTCGCGGACGCCGGGGCCGCCGTCCTCCGCGAACAGCCTCGCCGGATCGCCGACCGCCTCGCGCACGACTTCCGTCACGCGCGCCGAGCAGAGGACGGCCTTCGCCTCGCAGTCCTCGACGATGTAGCGGATCTCGGCCGCGGTCAGGTGGTAGTTGACCGGGACGAAGTACAGCCCGCTCTGCATCGCGGCGAGGTAGAGCGAAATCATCGGGATCCCGTTGGCCATCACGCACGCGACGGTGTCGCCCTCGGTGAGCCCGGCGACCTCGCGCAGGCCGTGGCTGAGGCGGTTGACCTCGGCGTCGAGCTCCCCGTAGGTGCGCGTCCGGCCGCGGGCGTCGACGACGGCGGGCCGCTCGGGCTCGGCCGCGGCCCAGGCCCAGAAGCCCATGCGCTTCTCGGTCATGCTGCTCTCTCCATCCTCGCTCTCCGTCCTCTCCGAACGGTGACGGATCGGCGTCGCGGGGCGCGGCCTGCGGGCGCCTCCCGGCGCATCCGAATCGCCTCGCAACTTGATTCCGACCATTCGGTATGTTGTGAATATACCCATGAACGCCGCCACCGTCCACCGCGCCGCCTTCCACAACCGCGAGGTCGGCGCCGCCGAGCTGGTCTGCGACGGCGTCTGGGCCGTGCCGCTGCCGCTGGTGGGCAGTCCGGTGCTGTCGGTGATCGTCCACCTGCTGCGCCACGACGACGGCCTCGTGCTCGTCGACGCCGGCTATCCCGACGACGCCTGCTGGGAGACGCTGACCGCAGCGATCGCCGCCGCAGGCTTCGCAGTCGGCGACGTCACCCACCTGCTGCTGACCCACAACCACCCTGACCACATCGGGCTCGCCGCGCGCGTGCGCGAGGAGAGCGGCGCGCCGATCGCGATCCACCCGCTCGACGCCTTCCAGCTCCAGCGCCCGCTGCGCGGCACCTTCTTCGACCAGCTGGAGCGCGAGCTGCGGCTCGCGGGGCTGCCGGCCGACGTGCTCGCCGAGATGGTCGATTCCTCCCGCCGGCTCGCCTCCCACAGCGACGACCTGCTCGTCGACGAGCTGCTGGAGGACGGCCAGGTGCTGTCGTTCGGCGGCCTGCAGCTGGAGGTGCTGTGGACCCCCGGCCACGCCCGCGGCCACGTCTCTCTGCTCGACCGCTCGCGGCGGCTGCTGATCGGCGGCGACGTGATCCTGCCCGAGGGCGAGGTCCAGGTCGGCCTGGTGAGCGACGACGACGACAACCCCGTCGCCCAGCTGCGCGACTCGCTGCGCCGGATCGCCGCGCTGCCGATCGACCTCCTGCTGCCCGGCCACCAGTACCGCTTCGGCGACGTCGCCGCCGTCGTCGCCCGCACGCTCGGCGAGCAGGACGCCCGCCTCGCCCGCGCCGCCGAGGTGCTCGCCCACCGCCCGGACACGCCGGCCTGGGAGCTGACGACCCAGCTCGACTGGGGCCGCCCCTGGAACCGCATCGGCCTCACCGGCCGCCGCTTCGCCGTCATGCAGGCGATGGGCTGGCAGCGTTACCTCCAGCGCCGCGCGGGCTGAGTCGGCGGCCCTCCGCCGGCGTCAGCTCCGTGGCAGCCCGACCTGCTCGAAGGTCCAGTCGATCACGCCGGTGAAGGCGTTCAGCGCCTGCTCGTCCGCGAGCGCTGCGAGCGTGAACGACGGCCAGCGCTCCAAGCCGTCGCGCGGAAGCACGATGCCGTCGATCGCGTTGAGACGATCGAGCAGCTCACCGCGCTTCGCCACGTCGTCGAACGGCTGCGATCTGGCGAGCGTCTTGAAGTGAACCCCGATCCTTCCGGAGGTGTACACGACGAACGGCCAGACGTTGGGCGACCAGGCCCCCGCCTGCCATGACCCGCGCGCGGGACGACCATCTGCTGCACGCCGTCGCCGTCGACGTACTGCTTGACCTCGATCGCGATCACCTCGGTCGAGATCATCTGCCGATTGAGGTACTCGACGATCCGCCGGAGCGCCGGCGGGATCTCGTCCGCGACGAAGACGATCCGCAGCCGGTCGGCCTGGAGGTTCGTCCGCACCCCGCGCCAGTACTGCTCGGTGTCGTCGACCTCCGGGAACGCCGCGATCAACGCCTCGCCGGGATCCTCGCCTCTGCCGGCGCAGGACTCCTCGAACCACGCGCGCAGCACGTCCGCCGTCCAGGCCGTGCTCGCATTCGCGGCGTAGTCGAGCAGCTGGCCGACGACCTCGCGGCGGATCCGCGAGTCGCTGCTGCGCTTCACCTCGACCAGCGTCGGGACGCCGTCGGCGTCGAGGAAGAGATGGTCGAGCATCCCCCGCAACGGCCCGCCGTCGCCGAGCTGGACGACTGCTTCGCGCTTCACGAGCAGCCACGGCGAGCTGTCGCCGTCGTCGCCGCTGAGCAGCTGCGGATGGCGTCCGAGCAGCTCTTGGAGGACGGCCTCCTCGTCGTACGGCGCCTCACTCATCCGCAGCAGCTCGTCACCCTTGCGCAGGAACACACCGGTCATCGGTGCGACGGTAGTCGCGGCCGCGAGCGGTCGTCAACCGGGAAGCGTCCCGGCGCTCGCTCAGCCGACGTGGAGGAGCGCGTCGGCGAGCTGGAGGCAGGCGCCGCGGCGGAGGCGCGCGCGGCGGATCGGGGCGCCGTCGAGCCAGGTGCCGTTGGTCGAGCCGAGGTCGGTCGCCCACCAGGCGCCGGCGTCCCGCTCGATCGCGAGGTGGAGGCGCGAGACGGCGTCGCCGGCGAGCACGAGGTCGCAGGAGGAGGCGCGGCCGAGCAGCAGGCGCTCGTCGTCGCGGCCGCGACGGTGCGACAGCAGCAGCGTCAGCTCGACCGCGACCGGCGGCGGCTCGGCGGCGACCGCCTCCTGCGGACGTTCGTCGATGAGCGCCGCGAGCAGCGCCTGCATCCGCCCGTGCCACGCGGCGCGCAGGTCGCTCAGCAGCTCGCGCAGCGATGCCGTGCTCGGCGCTGTGTAGACGCCGGCCACGCGCGCTTCGAACGTCTCGGTGCTGATGCGCCCTTCGAGGTAGCCGGAGCGAAGCAGCTCGACGGCGCGGGAGCGGTCGCGGTCGGAGGGTCGTCGCGGCGGCGGCATCGCCCCACCCTCGCGTACCCGCCCGGCCGCCGCAACCGGGAGCGTCCGTCTGCGGTCACGGCCGATCGGCGCCGCCTACCGCTCCAGCGCGTCGAGCCAGGCGGCGGTGGTGCGGAGGAACTCGGCGTTCTCCTCGACGAAGGGGAGGTGGCCGGAGTCGGCGAACTCGACGTAGTCGGCACGCGGGAGGAGGGTGGCGATGCGCTGGCCGCCGACCTCCGGCGGGAAGGTCCAGTCGAGCGTGGCCGCCTGGACGAGCGCCGGGACCTGCACGGCCGGGAGGGCGTCGCGGAGGTCGACCTCTCTGAGGATCCGCACGGCGGCGTTGTGCGCGTTCGCGCGGTGGATCACGTCACCGCTCAGCCTGTCGAGCGGGACGCGGTCGGGGTGGGCGAAGTAGCTCGGGTAGACCTCTCTGCTGACGCGCGCGAAGTGGGCGTCGTCCTCCATCGGGACCGCGAACAGCCGCTGCGTCAGCGTCTCCAGCTGCGCCGGCGTCGCGACCTGCTGCGCCAGCGCGAACGACTCGTCGAAGTGGTCGACGACCGGGCTGGAGCAGCAGACGACGAAGCCGTCGAGGTCGGCGCCGTGCTGCACCGCGTAGGTCTGCACGACGAAGCCGCCGAAGCTGTGGCCGAGGACCGTCCAGCGGTCGTGGCCGAGGTGGCGGCGGAGCGCGTCGAGCTGGTCGACCCACGGCTGCACGTCGGTCTGCTCGGCGAGGCCGTCGGGCTCCTCGCTGCGGCCGTTGCCGAGCAGGTCGACGTAGATGACCGTGTATCTCTCCGCCAGCGGGTCGAGCCACGGGCGGAAGTAGGTGTGGTCCTTGCCGAGGCCGCCGTGGACGACCGCCAGCGGCGGGCCGCTGCCGATCGCCTCGTAGAAGGCGCGCCGGCCGGCGACGAGATGCTCCGCCATTCCCTCTCCTCCTCTGCGATGCGATGTCAGGACCGGGCGGAGCGACGAGCCCGCCCGGCGTTCAGCGAGCGGACTCCTCCGCCGCCCACGCCGGCTCCAGCTCGCCGACGCGCTCGCGCAGCTCGCGCTTCAGCACCTTGCCCGACGGGTTGCGCGGCAGCTCGTCGAGCACGTAGACGGCCTTCGGGACCTTGAAGCCGCCGAGTCTCGAGCGGCAGTGCTCCACGACCGCCGCCGGGTCGAGGCCGTCGGCGCCCGAGACGAACGCAACCGGCACCTCGACCCACTGCTCGTGGGGCACGCCGATCACCGCCGCCTCCATCACCTCCGGGACCGCGTCGACCACCGCCTCGATCTCGGAGGAGGCGACGTTCTCGCCGCCGCTGCGGATCATGTCCTTCAGCCGGTCGAGCACGTACAGGTAGCCGTCGTCGTCGAAGCGGCCGACGTCGCCGGTGTGGAACCAGCCGCCGCGGAAGGCGCGCGCGGTCGCATCGGGGTCGTCGAGGTAGCCGTCGCAGACCTTCGGCCCGCGCACGACGATCTCGCCCGCGACGCCGGCCGGCACCTCGCGGTCCTCCCCGTCGACGACGCGCACGTCGACGCCGTGCAGCGGCGTCCCGACCGAGCCCTGCTTGGTCAGCATGTGGTCCATGTCGAGGTAGGTGAGGCCGTTGCAGGTCTCGGTCATCCCGTAGCCCTCGATCAGGCGGGCGTTCGGGAAGGTCTCGACCGTCTCGTGGAAGAGCGCCGGCGTCACCTGGCTGAAGATCAGCCATCTGACCGAGCGGGTGTCGCGCAGCTGGTCGACCGGCAGCCGCCGGATCATCGTCAGCATCGTCGCGACCATCGCCATGCCGGTGATCCGCTCGCGCTCGATCGCGTTGAGGATCGTCTGCGCGTCGAAGCGCCGCAGCAGCACCATCGTCGCGCCGACCCACCAGGTCGTGTAGCCCGGGATGTCGAGCCCGCCGACGTGGTAGAGCGGGGCGAAGTTGAGGATCCGGTCGTCCTTCGTCAGCGACAGCTCGGCGACCTGCGCGTGCATGTTCGCGTTGACGTTGCCGTGCGTGAGCCGCGCGCCCTTCGGACGGCTGGTCGTGCCGGAGGTGTAGAGGACGCGCTGGAGGTCCCCGTCGCTCACCGGCGCGTCGGGGACGCGCTCGCCGCCGTGCATCGCGATCAGCTGCGCGACCGTCGGCCAGCCCGGCCCGAGGTCGCCCTCCAGCGCGACGTTCAGCCGCAGCGCCGGCAGCCGGCCCGCGAGCGCGGCGGCCGTCTGCGCGAAGGCGCTCTCGCTCGCGAGGCCCTCGGCTCTCGCGTGGCGCAGCAGCCACTCCAGCTCCTGCTCGTGGAGGCGGTAGTTGAGCGGCACCATCACCGCGCCGAGCTTCGCCAGCGCGAGGCCGAGCAGCAGGTACTCGGGCAGGTTCATCGCCAGCACCGCGATCCGCGTCCCGCGGCCGACGCCCTGTGCCTGCAGGCCGGCCGCGAGCGCGTTGACGTCGTCGTCGAGCTGCGCGTAGGTCCAACGGCGCTGCTCGAAGACGAGCGCGTCGCGCTCGGCGTAGCGGTGGCGGGCCCACGTCAGCAGGCGGCTGAGGTTGGCGGTCGGCGCCGGAGTGCTCATGGCGCCTCCCACGGGCCGTCCCAGCCGACGACCTGCGCGGCCGGCGCGCGCCGCGCTTCCTTGAAGTCGAGTCCCAGCGTGTAGGCGACCGGCAGCAGCGCGACCTGCGTGAGCTCCGGCGGCAGGCCGAGGATCTCGGAGACCTCGTCCTCGTAGTGGAGGTGGATGCAGGTCAGCGCCGAGCCGAGGCCGCGCGAGCGCAGCGCCAGCTGCAGCGACCACAGCGCGGGATAGACCGAGCCGTAGAACATGCTCGCGAACGGCCCGCGGCCGGAGTCCGGGACCCTGTCGACCGAGCCGACCAGCACCTGCGCCGGCACCTCGTGGAAGTGGTCGACGAGATGCTTCGCGGAGACCATCGCGCGCTGCAGCGGCGCCGGCAGCTCGCGCGGCGGCTTGCCCGCCGCCTTCCGTCTCTCGGCCGAGATCCGCAGCGGCGTGACGACGAAGTCGTCGATCGCGCGGCGGTAGACGGCCGCGACCTCGGCGCGCTTGGCCGCGTCCTCGATCACCACGAAGCGGGCCATCTCGCGGTTCTCGGCCATCGGCGCCTGGCGCGCGATCTCCAGGCAGCGCTCCAGCACCGCTCTCGGGACCGGTCTGGCGAGGTCGAGCCGTCTGCGCACGGCGCGGGTCGTCGTGAGGACCTCGTCGACGTGGTGCAGCAGCGGCTCGGTCGCGGCGGTCGCGCTCATGCGGCCGCCTCGGCGCGCGTGGGCTCGGAGGCTGCCTGCTCCTCGGCGCGCAGCTGCCGCTTCAGCACCTTGCCGGAGTCGTTGCGCGGCAGGCTGTCGACGAAGGCGACGTGCTTGGGCAGCTTGAAGCGGGCGAGATGGGCGCCGCAGTGACGCACCAGCTCCACCTCGGTCAGCTGCGAGCCCTCGCGCAGCAGCACGAACGCCTTCGGCACCTCGTCCCACTTCGGATCCGGGACCGCGACGACGGCGACCTCCGCGACGTCCGGGTGGTCGGCGATCACGCGCTCGATCTCGGCGCTCGCGACGTTCTCCCCGCCCGACTTGATCATGTCGCCCTTGCGGTCGGCGAACCAGAGGAAGCCGTCGGCGTCGATCGAGGCCATGTCGCCGGAGTGGAACCAGCCGTCGCGCCAGGCGCGCGCGGTCGCCTCCGGGTCGCGCCAGTAGCCGGGCGAGACCTTCGGCCCGCGCACGACGATCTCGCCGACCTCGCCGGCCGGCAGCTCGTTCCCGGCGGCGTCGACCACGCGGATGTCCATCAGCGGGAAGGGCGTCCCCTGCGAGCCGAGCTTGCTGCGCGAGTGGGCGGCGTCGAGGTAGCAGGCGCCGTTCGTCAGCTCCGTCATCCCGAACGTGTCGATCGAGCGGACGTGCGGGAACGCCTCCTGGAAGCGGCGGCGGACGACCGGCGGGACGCCGGCGAAGATCACGAACCGCAGCGCCGACAGGTCGAAGTCGGCGAGGTCGGGCATGTCGAGGACGTCGAGCAGGATCTGCGCCGCCAGCACCATCCCGGTGATCCGCTCGCGCGCGGCGAGCGCGACGATCTCGCGGCCGGCGTAGGTCGGGCTGAGCACCATCGTCCCGCCGGCGGCGAGGATCGTGTGGCCCGGCGCCTCCAGGCCGGAGACGTGGAACAGCGGCGCCGACACGAGCGTGCGGTCGGTCGTGCTCAGCTCCAGCTCGAGGATCTGCCCGAGGATGTTGTGCGTGACGTTCCCGTTGGTGTGGACCACGCCCTTCGGGTGCGAGGTCGTGCCCGACGTGTAGAGGATGCGCTGCACGTCGTCGAGGCCGGTCTCGGCGTCGGGGACGGGCTCGCCGTCCGCGGTCGCCTCCAGCAGCGCGCCGAGCGCGTGCCAGTGGCCGGGCGCGGTCGCTCTGTGGGTGATCGTCGTGCGCATCGCACCGAGCGACTGGACCGCGCGCGCCTTGTCCTCGAACTCCTCGTCGACGATCAGCGTGGAGAGCCCGGAGTGCGCGACGATCCAGCCGAGCTCTCGCGCGTGCAGCCGCCAGTTGAGCGGCAGCATGATCGCGCCGATCCGCGCCAGCGCGTAGATCTCGATCACGTAGGTCGCGTGGTTGCGCGCGACGATCCCGACGACGTCGCCCTGCTCGACGCCGGCCTTCAGCAGCGCGCGGGCGTGGTGGTCGACGGCGTCGTCGAGCTGGCGGTAGGTCCAGCGCCGGTCGCGGTCGACCAGCGCCTCCTGCGAGGCGCGGCGGATCGTCTGCCGGCGCAGGTGGCGGGCGAGGTTGGCGGTGGGCATCAGGCCGGCTCCTGCGCGGCGCTCGCG
>JAEXXR010000089.1 GCA_023405705.1 Actinomycetes bacterium | reverse complement strand
GGCGACCGCGGCCTTCCTCACGCCGTGCTCAGCGGACGACGCGGCGGACCTGCTGGACGGCCGATCTGCGGCCGTCGCGCTCCGCCCACACCGACAGCTGCACGGTGCGGCCCTTCAGCGTCGTGCCGCGCACCTTCGCCGGCAGCGTCATCGTCGGCAGGCCGCCGGAGACGTTGCGCTTGACGACGGTGCCGAGCGTCACGAGGCGGACGCACTTCTTCGCGCGCTTCGCGTTGCGGGCCGCTCTGCCGGTGACGCAGCGGCCGCCGACGCGCTTGCCGGCGCGCCGGTCGACGACCTTCACGCGCACGGTCGAGCGCGCGTCGAGGCGCAGGCCGAGCGTGACGCGACCCTTGCGCGACTTCGCCGACAGCAGCTGCAGGCTCGGTCTCGCCGGTCTCGCTCTCGGGTCTCTGGTGTCCGGCGTTCTCGGCGGCTGCGGCTGCTCGCCGCCTCTCGGCGGCTCGACGACCTTGTCGGCGACGCGGAAGGCGTAGGTGCCGGCGCCGACGGTCGCGACGACGACGTCGCCGTCGAGGCGGACGCCGCTGACGCCCGGCGCCTGCGCGGCCGCGCGGCCGCCCTCGGTCAGCTCCTGGCCCTCGTCGATCGGCAGGCGGATCTCGGCGGTCGTGCCGGCCGGGATCGTCACGTCGTGCGTGATCACGCCGCGGCGGGAGCGTCTCCACTCGGAGGAGACGAGGCCGCGCGGGGTGCGGTAGGTCGCCAGCGCGCAGTCGAGCTCGGCGATGATCGCCGGCTCGATCACGAGCTGCTCGTAGCCGACCGTGCCCGGCGCCTGCTCGATGCCGGCCGCGCCGCTCGTGAACCACTCCTGGATCGCTCCGAGCATGAAGTGGTTCTGCGAGTTCTCGCCCGTGTCTCTCGTCGGGCCGTCCCACGCCTCCGTCAGCGCGGTCGCGCCGTTGATCACCTGGTAGGCGTAGCTCGGCGCCGTCGGGACCGTCGCGACGTCGTAGATCACGTCGTCGCGGCGCTCCTGCTCGAGCACGCGGAAGAGCGCCGGCAGGGCGACGATGCCGACGTCGGTGTGGTCGCCTCTCGCCTTGATCGACGCGAGCAGGTGGCGCAGCACGGCCGGGCGGTCGGCCGCCGGGACGAGGTTCGCGTCGAGCGCGAGCGCGTCGGAGGCCTGGCTGCCGGAGCCGTAGGTGACGCCGTCGCCGCGGCGGTATCTGAGGTTGAAGGCGATTCTGATCTTGTCGTGCAGCTGGCGGTACTCGGCCGCCTTCTCCGTCTCGCCGAGGACGTCGGCCGTCAGCGCCATCTGCTCGGCCATGCGGGCGTAGCCGGCGGTCGAGACGAGGCCCTTCGGGGTGCTGCCGTCGAAGGTGAACCAGTCGCCGAGCGTGTCGTAGTCGAGCACGCCGGTCGGCGCCTTGCTGGTCATGTAGTCGAGGTACTTGACCATCGCCGGCCACGCGGTGCGGATCGTCTGCGTGTCGCCGTAGGTGAGGTACAGCTCGTAGGGCATGAAGATCATCGCGCCGCCCCAGTTGGGGTCGTCGTCGAACATGCCGCGGCTCGCCCCGCCGAACTGGGCGTACTGGGGGATGATGTTCGGCACGAACCCGTCGCTGTACTGGTTCTCGATCATCTTTCTGATGATCGAGCGGGTGTGCGCGAGCACGTCGTAGGTCAGCTCGACGCCGCGCAGGTTGAGCTGGTGGTCGCCGAGCCAGCCGAGCTTCTCGCGGTGCGGGCAGTCGGTCATCACCGAGTACATGTTCGACTGCGTCGCGCGGTCGATGATGCGGTGGATGTCGTCGAGCATCGGCGTGCACGACGCGAACGTGCCGATCTTCTCGTTGGCCGTCCGCAGCACGAGGCCGCGCACGTCGTCGGCCGTGATCTTCGTGCCGGCCGGCATCCCCTCGACCTGCAGGTAGCGGAGGCCGTGGTACATGAACTGCGGGTGCCACGTCTGGCGGCCGGAGCCGTCGGAGGTGTAGGTCGACCACATCGTCGTGCGGACCGACTGCTGGTTGACCGTGCCGTTCGTGTTGACCTTCTCGGCCGGGCGCAGTCTGATCGTCGTGCCCGCCGGGACGTCGACGGAGATCTCCGGCCAGCCGGCGAAGTTGATGCCGAGGTCGACGGTGAATCTGCCGCCGCCGAGGTCGATCACGTTGACCGCCTTCAGCTCCTCGGTGACCTCGATCGGGGGCGCGTCGAGGCCGGACAGCTCGACGGCGGCCGCGGCCGCGTCGCGGTTGACCGGCGCGGCCCAGGAGGAGCGGTCGGTCCCGGGCTGGTCCCAGCCGGGGATCACGCGGCGGGCGTCGAACGACTCGCCGCCCCACCACCACGACGCGGTCGTCGCGCCGAAGGTCGTCTTCCAGTCGGTGCCGGTGTCGACGACCTGGCGGCTGCCGTCGGTGTAGGTGATCTCGACCTGGCCGATCACGCGCGGGCCGCCGACCGAGCGGGTCAGCTTCGCGTAGCGGCCGTCGGTCGGGTTGATCGCGTCGTACATGCCCTGCGCGAGCTCGACGCCGATCGCGTTGGCGCCGTCTCTGACCAGTCTCGTGACGTCGTAGGTCGCGTACTCGGCGCGTCTCTCGTACAGCGTGTAGCCGGGCTGCAGGACCGCGTCGGTGACGGCGCTGCCGTTGAGCGTCGTGCGCTGGATGCCCTGGCCGGCGAGGTAGATGCGCGCGTGCGCGACCTGCTTGCCGGGCTCGGTCTGGAAGTCGGTCGCGAACAGCGGCAGCGCCGGCGGGCCCTCGGGCAGTCTCGCTCTCTGGCCGGTGCGCGTGCCGACGATCGAGAAGGCGGCGTTGTCGTCGGAGACCTGGACCGTGAAGTCCTCGGGGAAGTTCGGGACCAGGCCGGCCTCCGTGCGCGCGTCGGTGCGCGGCCACAGCTTGACCGTGTCGAACGTTCTTCTGCTGCCGAGGTCGAGCGTGACCCAGACGTTGACGTCCTGTCTGTCGAAGTTGCTCGACGTGAAGCCCTTCGGGTTGCCGCCGGAGTGGAGGACGCCGTCGACGAGCGCCGCCGGGGTCCAGCCGCAGCAGTTGAGGATGCTGTTGCCGGTGACGGTCGCGCCTCTGGCGCGGTTGGTCTCGCCGTCGGCGGTGTCGACGAGCTCCAGCTCGGCGAGCTGGAAGTGCGGTCTGTCGGGCGCGTCGTTGGCGCCGATGCCGAGACGGGAGGCGTCGAGTCTGACGTAGCGCGCGTTCTGGGCGCCGACGTTCACCTCGATCGGCTCGCTGACGACGCCCTGGTCGAAGCGTCTGTTGGCGATCCACGAGCCGGTCCAGTCGGAGCGGTCGAGCAGGCCCAGCTCGAAGCTGGCGGGCGCGCTCCAGTCCGAGACGGCGCCGTGCTGGTCCCACGTGCGCACCTGCCAGACGACGCGCGAGCGGGAGGTGAGCGGGGCGCCGGCCCATCTGACGTCGCTGACCTGCGCGCTGTCGACCTTGCCGGTCGCCCACAGGTCCGGGTTCGCGAGCCCGGACTCGCTGGAGGCGGCGCGGATCTCATAGGCGGTCTGGGCCGCGCCGCGAGCGCCGGCGTCGAGCCGCCAGCTGAGCGTCGGGGTCGTGACGTCGATCCCGAGCGGCGCCCGCATGTCCTGCGTGCGCAGCGTCGTCGGCTTCACGTCGGCGG
>JAEXXR010000086.1 GCA_023405705.1 Actinomycetes bacterium | reverse complement strand
CCGCCGACGTGATCGTCGTCGGCGGAGGCGGCGCCGCCTTCGCCGCCGCGGTCGGCGCGGCGCAGGGCGGCACGAGAGTGCTGGTGCTGGAGAAGGCGGCCGCGATCGGCGGCACGACCGCCCGCTCCGGCGGCGCCTACTGGATCCCCAACAACCACGTGATGCGCCGCGAGCACGGCGTCAGAGACCCGAAGGACCCGGCCGTCGCGCTGATGTCTCGGCTCGCCTTCCCGAGCGTCTACGACCCGCAGGCGCCCTACAACGGCCTCGACCAGTTCAGCCACGACCTGATCAGCCGCTTCTACGACCTCGCGCCGGTCGTGATCGAGCGGCTGGAGAGAGCGGGCGTCTTCAGATCCGAGATCGCGGCGCTGCTGCCGACGCAGAACGCGACCGACGGGATCGACTGGACCCACCCCGAGTACCACGCCCACCTGCCGGAGAACAAGGCGCCGTACGGCCGCACGCTCCACCCGGTCGGCGCCGAGGGCGGCGGCGGTGGCTCGCTCATGACCGGTCTTGCGACCTTCGCGCGCAGACAGGGCGTGAGAGTCCTGACCGGCCAGCACGTCGTGCAGATCGCGACCAACGGCAAGGGCGAGGTCGTCGGCGTGCAGGCGCAGACGCCCGACGGCGAGCGGCTCTACCGCGCCAAGCGGGCCGTGATCTTCGGCACCGGCGGCTTCACGCAGGACCGCTCGAAGGTCATGAACTACCTGCGCGCGCCGATCTTCGGCGGCTGCGCCGTGCCGACCAACACCGGCGACTTCATCGACATGGCCTCCCAGCTCGGCGCGCGCCTGGGCAACATGCGCAACGGCTTCTTCGTCCAGCACGTGCTCGAGCAGGCGCTGGCGAACTCGTCGGTCGTCGACGACCTGTGGATCCCGCCGGGCGACGCGATGGTGATGGTCAACCGTCACGGCGTGCGCGTCTCCAGCGAGAAGACGCCGTACAACGAGCACACGCAGAGCCACTTCGTGTGGGACACGACGCGCGGCGAGTACCCCAACCTCGTCCAGTTCTTCGTCTACGACGACACGGTCGCCAACGACCCGATGCAGGCGTACGGCATGCCGATACCGGTGCCGGGCAGAAGATCGCCGTTCGTGATCAGCGGCCAGACGATCGGCGAGCTGTCCACGAACATCCAGCAGCGGCTGGACAGGCTGCGCGGCAGAGTCGCCGTCAACGGCGCGATCGGCCCGAACGTGAAGCTCTCCGACGACTTCACCGACAACCTCGCGCGGACGATCGACAGATTCAACGGCTACGCCCGCGACGGCCGCGACCCCGAGTTCGGTCGCGGCTCGACGCCGATCCAGGTCTCCTGGGGCGGCCCGCGCCGCAGAGGCAACGACAAGAACCCGTCGATGTACCCGTTCAGCGGCTCCGGTCCGTACCACTGCATCCTGATCGGCGGCGGCACGCTCGACACCAACGGCGGCCCGGTCGTCGACGCCAACGGCCGCGTCCTGCACGTCTCCGGGCAGCCGATCAAGGGCCTCTACGGCGCCGGCAACTGCGTCGCGTCGCTGGCGGGCCAGGCCTACTGGTCGGCCGGCGGCACCCTCGGCCCCGGCATCACGAACGGCTTCACGGCCGGCGAGAACGCCGCGGGCGAGGCGGAGAAGGAGGTGTAGCGCCGTGTCGGGCGACGAGCGCAGCGCCGTGCTCGACCGCGCCGGTCTGATCTACGGCGTCTCCGGCTCGGCCGGCGCGACGGCCGCCGCCGTCGTCCTGCAGGGGACGGAGAGCGACGTCGAGCGGCTGACCGAGCTGGCCGGCGCGGTCGCCCCGGCGCGGGCGCTTGTCGTGCCCGACCCGCTGCGCTTCCTCTACCTCAGCCGCTCGCACGTCGGCAGACGCTGGTTCGTCAGATCGATCGACGGCGAGACCGAGCCGGCGACCTTCGGCGACGCGCTCTACGCGGTCGAGCAGCTGACGCTCGGCGCGCGCGAGCGCTGGGGCGAGCCGCCGTTGCTGGTCGGCCACGGCCAGGGCGGCGAGCTGGCGCTGGCGCTCGCCGCGATCGTCCCCGAACTGCTCGCCGGCGTCGTCGCGCTGGACGCGACCCTGCCCGTCGTCCCCGGGTGGGAGCGCCCGGCCTGCGACGCCGGCGGGCTGCCCGTCATGGTGCTGCCGGGCGAGCAGCAGACGTCGGTGGTCGGGCGCGCCCGCACCGAGCTGGAGACGATCGGCGCACGCGTCACCGTCGCCCCGTCGCACGGCCAGTCCGCCGCGCTCGGCCCGGCCCTCGACGACCCGCTCGCCGCCTGGTGGGCCGCCGAGGGCCCGGACGGGCCTGTCTGAGCAGGCGTGACTGTCCCTTCGTGTTCGCCATGCGAGCAAAAGGGACAGTCACCGAGAGGGGCAGGCGGTGAACGCCCAGACGAGCAGTGCCGCGGCGGTGATCGCGGCGCCCTGGGCGCAGACCGCGCCCCAACCCCACGCGGCGTAGACGGCAGTGGCGGCGATCGCACCGAGCGCGCTGCCGAGCGAGTAGAAGAGCATGTACGCCGCGGTGACGCGGCTGCGCGCAGGCCCGGCCGCGGCGAGCAGCAGCGTCTGGTTGGTGACGTGGACCGCCTGCACGGCGAGGTCGAGCAGCACGACGCCGACCGCGAGCGCCAGCAGCGAGCGGTCGAGCGCGGCGATCGGCAGCCACGACAGCAGCAGGAGCGCCAGCGCCGCGCCGGTCGTCGCCTGTCCGAGGCCGCGGTCGGCCAGCCGCCCGGCCCGCGCCGCCC
>JAEXXR010000077.1 GCA_023405705.1 Actinomycetes bacterium | reverse complement strand
CGCGGCGATCGAGGCGGCGGTCGCGCGCAGGAGCGGGTCGGCGAGCCGCGGCACGACGCCGCCGTAGACGACGATCGTCCGGCGCTCGACGTGCTGCAGCAGCCGCAGCGTCTCAGCCTGGTTGCCGGGCGGGTCGAAGTCGTAGCTGGGCAGCGGCCCCTGCGCGCTCGCGCCCAGGCCCTCGATCAGCTGGCGCAGGCGCGCGGCGTGCTGGCGCTCCTGCACGAGGAAGCGGCGGGCGCTGTCGCGCGCGAGCCCTTCGAGCAGCGGCATCCCGGCGGTGTAGGCGGCGATCGCGAGGTGCTCGGCGGCGAGCGCGCTGTTCAGCAGCTCGGCGTCGCCGCCCTCGCTCTCGGCGACCGGCTCGGGGACGGCGCCGAGCTGCGGGCCCTCGTCGCGGACCGGCGTCTCACCGCCGCCGCAACCGCCGAGCGCGAGCGCGCCCAGCGCCGGCACGGCGATCGCGCCGGCGCCCTGCAGGAATCCTCGGCGCGTCGGGTCGTCTACCACCAGACGGTCGAGTCGAGGTTCTCCACCTCGTCGACCGGCAGGGTGTAGATCCCGGAGGAGAGGTACTTCCAGCCGTCGTCGCAGACGATGAAGACGACGTTGCCCTCGTCGAGCTCGTTCGCGATGCGGACCGCGACGCGCGCGATCGCGCCCGAGGAGACGCCGGCGAAGATGCCCTCCTCGTCGAGCAGCTTGCGCGTCCAGATGATCGCGTCACGGTTGGTGACGAAGATCTTCCGGTCCAGCAGCGAGAGGTCGATGATCGGCGGGATGAAGCCGTCGTCCAGCGAGCGCAGGCCCTGGACCGGCTCGCCCTGCATCGGCTCGGCGGCGACGATCTTGACGGAGTCGCCGAGCGCCTCCTTGAAGCGGCGGGCGTTGCCCATCAGCGTGCCGCCGGTGCCGAGGCCGGCGACGAAGGCGCTGACCTCGTCGAGCTCCTCGAGGATCTCCAGCGCGGTGCCGTTGTAGTGGGCGTTCGGGTTGGCCACGTTGCCGTACTGGTACGGCATGTAGTACGACGAGTCGGCGGCGGCCATCTGCAGCGCCAGCTCGACCGCGCCGTTGGAGCCCTTGGAGCCGTCGGAGTAGACGATCTCGGCGCCGTACATCTCCAGCAGCTGGGTGCGCTCGGGCGTGACGTTGTCGGGCATCACGACCTTGAGTCTGTAGCCCTTGCGCTTGCAGATCATCGCGAGCGAGATGCCGGTGTTGCCCGAGGTCGGCTCGAGGATCGTCTGGCCGGGCTTGATCGCCCCTCTGGCCTCCGCGTCCTCGATCAGCGAGCGGGCGACGCGGTCCTTGACGGAGCCGGTCGGGTTCTTGGACTCGAGCTTGGCCCAGATGCGCACGCCCGGCTTGGGCGAGAGGCGCTTCAGCTCGACCAGCGGCGTGTTGCCGATCGACTGCACGACGTCGCCGTAGCGACCGCCGCAGGGCTTGTTCTCGAGGCGTTCGGAAGCCATTACTTCACGGAGTGTAGCGTGGGCGCGCAAGCGCGATCCGGGCAGCGTGCGCGCCCGGATCGCGGGGAATGCGTCTCAGCGACCCCCGGCCATCGCCGGGAGGATCACGATCGTGTCGCTCTCGCCGACGGACGTCTCCAGGCCGTCCAGCACGCGCACGTCCTCGTCGTTGAGGTAGACGTTGACGTAGCGGTTGAGCTCGCCCTCCGAGGAGAACAGCTGCGACTGCGTCTGCGGGTGCTCGGTCGCGAGCGCCTTCAGCACCTCGCCGACGTTCGAGCCGTCCGCGCTGACCTGCTTCTCGCCGCCGACGGACGGGCGCAGGACCGGTGGGATCTTCACGGTAGCCATGGTCTGGACCCTAACCGGCCGCGGCGCAGAACGCCTCGTAATCGGGGAAGACGCCGAGCTCGTCGTCGCTGATCGACTCGGGGTCGCGCGAGCAGATCGGGCAGTCCGGGTCGCGGCGCACCTTCAGCTCGGTGAAGCTCGCGCCGAGCGCCTCGTACAGCAGCAGGCGGCCGATGAGCGGCTCGCCCTCGCCGAGGATCAGCTTGACGACCTCGGTCGCCTGCAGCAGGCCCATCGTGCCCGGCAGCACGCCGAGGACGCCGTTGGCACCGCAGGAGGGTGCCAGCTCGGCCGGCGGCGGCGTCGGGTAGAGGCAGCGGTAGCAGGGGCCGTCGTAGGGCTTGAAGACCGACAGCTGGCCGTCGAAGCCGAGAATCGACGCCGACACGACCGGAATCCCGAGCCGCACGGAGACGTCGTTGATCAGGTAGCGCGTCGGGAAGTTGTCGAGGCCGTCGACGATGATGTCGTAGCCCTGCACGATCTCCAGGACGTTGGAGGCGTCGAGGCGGACCGGGTACTTGACGACTCTGACGTCGCTGTTGAGGTTCGCGATCGTCGCCTCGGCCGAGTCGACCTTCGGCTCGCCGACGCGGTCCTGCGTGTGGATCACCTGGCGCTGGAGGTTCGACAGGTCGACGGTGTCGTTGTCGACGAGGCCGAGCGTGCCGACGCCGGCCGCCGCGAGGTAGAGGGCGGTCGGGGCGCCGAGGCCGCCGGCGCCGAGCAGCAGCACTCTCGCGTCGAGCAGCTTCAGCTGGCCCTCGAGGCCGACCTCGGGCAGCAGCAGGTGGCGCGAGTAGCGGTCGCGCTGCTCGGCGCTCAGCGTGCGCGGGACCTCGACGTCGTAGCCGCGGTCCTTCCACAGCGTGATGCCGCCGGTCATCGACTCGACGTTCGTGTAGCCGAGGTCCTCGGTGAGGGTGCGCGCGGCGTAGGCGGAGCGGTTGCCGGAGGCGCAGTAGAGGACGACGTGGGCGTCGCGGTCGGGGACGATCCCCTCGATGCGCGACTCCAGGTAGGCGCGCGGGACGTGTCTCGCGCCCGGGATGTGCGCGACGGAGAACTCCTCGTTCTCGCGCACGTCCACGATGACTGCGCCGTTGCCGAGCTGCTCGTGCACGGCCGCAGGATCCACCTCGTGGATCTGGCTCTTGATCTGACGGAGCAGCTCCGCTCCGGACGGACTCATCCGAGAATTCTCCTCAAACTGGGTCGGCTTTTGGATACTTCAGAAAGGATAGCGCCTCGGGGCGGCCGCCGGAGGGGTCCCCGGAGCAGGCCGCGGCGGCGATCGGGCGGCTACAGTGTCGGAGCTGTGCTCGCCCGTCTGCGCCTGACGTTCGCCGTCGTCACCAGCCTCGTCGTGGTCGCCCTCGCTGGCGTCGTCCTGTTCGGCGGCGGGTCCCCCGACGACGGCGCGGACGCCTCCCCCGGGCAGGCCGCGGGCGGCCCCGACCCGACCGGCTTCCACGGCGCCGTGCGCCCGCCGGGGGCGAGAGCGGTCGACTTCTCGCTGAAGGACCAGGACGGCAGAACGGTGACGATGCGCGACTACCGCGGCAGAGACGTCGTCCTCACCTTCCTCTACTCGACCTGCGAGGACACCTGCCCGCTGACCGCGCAGCAGATCCGCGGCGCGCTCGACGAGCTGGACAGCGACGTGCCGGTGCTGGCGGTCAGCGTCGATCCGCCCAACGACGACGCCTTCCGCGCGAAGAACTTCCTCGTCAAGCAGCAGATGAGCGGCCGCATGAGATTCCTGCTCGGCAGCCGCGCGCAGCTGGAACCGGTCTGGAAGGCCTACGGCATCCAGCCGCAGGGCGAGGGCTTCGAGCACTCCGCGTCGACCGTCGTGATCGACGACGAGGGCGTGCAGCGGGTCGGCTTCCTCACCGACCAGCTGACGCCCGAGGGCCTCGCGCACGACCTGCGCGAGCTCGGCGCCAGCTGAGCCGCCGGCGCGGCGCGCGGCGCAGAGCCGCCCGCGGCCCCCGGACACGACGAAGGGCGGCCCGGAGGCCGCCCTTCTCACACGACGGTCCTGTCAGCGGAGCGTGCCGCTCAGCTGCACTTCGCGTTCGGCGAGACGGCGGTCAGCGGGTCGTCGGTGAACGGGCCCGCCGGGTCGAAGCCGAAGTCGGCCTCGAACGGCCAGCCGCCGCTGGGGCAGCTGGTGGTCTCGACGTAGCTGACCTTGACCTTTCTGGCCTTTCTGCCCTTGCCCTTTCTGACGGTCGTCGTCGCCTTGACGTCGACGTCGAAGTAGACGAGCGGGGCGTAGGTGCCGGGCAGGACCTCACGCAGCTGTCTGGGGATCGTCACGTCGAGTCTGTGGGCGTACTTGCCCGACGTCTTGGACAGCTTGCCGATGATCGCGTCGGTGATCGGCAGCGGCGCGACGCCGTCGAGCCACAGCAGCAGCGTGTTGTTCTTGCTGTTGACGGCCGTGACCTTCAGCGTCTCCGGGACCTGCGAGGTGCCGATGAAGCCGATCGCTCTCGCCGTGCCCTTGCCGACGATCGAGCCCTTCGGGCATCTCGCGATGCTCTTGGCGGCCTGCATCGCCTTGAGGTCGCAGGTCGGGAACAGTCTGTTGTTGAACTGGATCCCCTTGCCGAAGCGGAGCTTGACCTCCTGCGTGGTCGCAGGCTCGGGGCTCGGGCTCTGGATCGTCACGCCGATCGAAGCCGGCTTGGGCTTCTTGGCCGTGCCTGCCTTGCCGGGCGTGATCGTGACGCTCAACTCCTGAACCATGTCAACCGGCTTGGCGTTCGCGACCTGTGCCGTGGTCGCGGAGACGCCGAACACAGCCAGCGAGACCCCTGCAAGGGTCCGCCAACGTGAATACGACATGCATCCTCCTCGTTGCTGCTGGTGCGGATGGGAACTACGTGGAATCTATTGCCGAACACCGGCCCTGTGTGAGGGATTCGCACAGAACTGCCAGATGTCCGCATACGGACGTCTAACCGGCGCGTCGGACGGTCACTCGGCGTGTGGACGCTCGGAAGGCGTCCCGGAGGCGACCGCGCCCTCCGCGGGATCGATCCCGTCCGTCGCGTCCTCGGCGCCGCCCTGAGCAGCGGCCGCTCTTCTCTCCGCGTCGCGCCGTCTCTGCCTGATCGTGCTGACGACGAGCGCGCCGGCGAGCAGCAGCGCCGGGGCCGCGTAGACCATCGAGACGAGCCAGTGGCCGGCGTGCGCGAAGACCGTCATGCGTTCGCCGCCGAGATCAGCCACAGCGCCAGGCAGGTGAAGGCGACCATCACCGCGAGCATCCACAGCTGCGAGCGCAGCGCGGTGCGCCCGTCGCGGAAGAGCGCGATCGCGCGGTCGTGGGCGAGCACCAGCGCTGCGATGTGGCCGAGGACGATCACGACGACTTGGAGATACCAGATCCCGGTCGCGCTGATCAGCGTGTAGTCGATCGTCCAGTTCGCGGTCCCGAGCAGGTCCGAGCCTTCGCCGAGCGGATCGGAGATCAGGTAGCCGAGCGCCTGGCCCTGGTAGATCAGCAGCGAGGCGTAATGGGCGACGGCGTACGCCAGCGCGATCGGCACGAGCGTGTGCGCGAAGCTGCGTGCCAGCTCGCCGGCCGAGCGCTCGCCGCCGACCGTCCGCATCCCCAGCACGCCGACGCGGTAGACGAGCCCGGCGAGCAGCAGGCAGCCGATCAGGCCGACCGTGAACGACGCCTGGCCCGCGGCGGTCGCGCCGAGGCCGAGGTCCTCGAAGACCGACTGCACGTGCGGCGAGAGGTCGGTCCACAGCGGGCCGCCGGAGAGGCCGTCGAAGGTCGTCGAGCCGATCATCGTGCAGAGCAGCGCGACCGTCCCCGGCAGCACCTCCATCGCCGGCAGGCCGTCGAGCGGGCGGCGCGCGTACAGCACGCCGTCGCGGCGCACGAACGGCGCGACCTTCGCGAACAGGCCGAAGAAGACCGCGAAGCCGTCGCCCCTGCGGCTCCACGCCTCGATCCCCCAGACGCTCATCGCGACCAGCTGGACGGCGGCGTAGCCGAGCGCGAGCAGCGCCAGCAGCCGCGGGTCGTCGCGGTCGACCGAGACCAGCTCCAGCCAGGCGAAGCCGGCGATCGTGACGACCGCCGGCCAGTGGCCGAGCCGGCGCGGATAGGCG
>JAEXXR010000686.1 GCA_023405705.1 Actinomycetes bacterium | reverse complement strand
GTCCGCGACAGCGCCGTCGTCGTGCTCGCCGAGCCGACCACCGGCCTCGCCGCCGACGCCCGCGAGGAGGTCCTCGGCGCCCTCGACGCCCTCCTCCCGGGCCGCACGACGATCGTCGTCTCCCACGACCCGGCCGTCGTCGAGCGGGCCGACCGGGTGATCGAGCTGAATCCGGCGGAGGCGCTCGCATGAAGCCGCTCTCGGCCGGGCGCGAGATCGTCCCCGGCATCCGCGTCAGCGAGCACCTCCACCGCTCGCGCCACCTCGACGTCTACGCGGCCGACGACGCGCGGCGCGGCTGCCCGGTCGTCGTCAAGACCGTCCGCCCCGACCGTCGCGCGCGGACCGACGTGGTGCGCGACCTGCTGCGCGAGGGGCGGCTGCTGCGCACGCTCACCCATCCGCACATCGCGCGCGGCTACGAGGTGCACCGATCGCCGCGGCCGGCGATCGTGCTGGAGACGATGGGCGGCGAGACGCTCGCCCATCTGATCGACCACCACGACCTGCGCGCGAGAGAGATCGCCGAGCTCGGCCGCCAGCTCGCCTCGGCGCTCGGCTACCTCCACGCCGAGGGCTGGCTCCACCTCGACCTGAAGCCCTCCAACGTCGTCGCCGACGGCGGGCGCGCGAAGCTGCTCGACCTCTCGATCGCCCAGCGTCCCGGCAGGGTCAGAGCCGGCCGCGGCACCTGGTGCAACATGTCGCCCGAGCAGGCGGCCGGCGGGACCGTCGGCCCCGCCGCCGACGTCTGGGGCCTCGGCACCGTCCTGTGGGAGGCCGCCACCGGCCTCAACCCCTTCGACGACCTCGACCAGCGCCGAGACCGCGCCGACCCGGTCCGGTCGCGGCGCCCGCGCTTGCCCCGAGCGCTTGCGGACACCATCGACGCCTGCCTCGCCCCGACGTCGTCCGACCGCCCCGAGCTGCCCGAGCTGCAGGCAACCTTGGCCGCCTGCGCCACCTGAGGGGGCGAACCGCCGCTTGAATGGCGCTCTGTCCCCGCTATGCGGGCAAAAAGTGCCATTCACCCTGAGAACGACCTTGCCGAGAACCAATACGGCGTGGTCTCCCGCCGGCAGCTGGTGGCAGCCGGCCTCTCCTCCCAAGCTATCGAGCGACGGCTGGAAACCGGCCGGCTCGTGCGGCTCCACCGCGGCGTCTACGCCGTCGGCCACCGCAGACTCACGCAGGACGGCTTCTGGCTGGCAGCCGCGCTGGCGGCGGGACCGGAGGCAGTGTTGAGCCACCGCGACGCCGCTGCCCTGCACGGGCTGGGGCGCTGGGGCGGCGGCCGGATCGAGGTCACGACGCCGCATCGCTCGCCGACGCGCGAGCGGCTGCGGGTCTACTCCCGCCGCGCGCTCACCGGCGAAGACGTCACGACCGTCGAACGAATCCCCGTCACCTCGGTCGAACGCACGCTGGTCGACCTCGCCGACGTCATCACCCGAGACCGGCTCGCAGCGGCGTTCACGGCCGCGGACCGCGAGCGCAAGCTCGACCTCGGACGCCTCGGCGCGGCGATCGCACGCACGAGCGGTCGCCGCACGCCCGGCCGCGCCAACCTCCGCGCGGTTCTCGACGAGCACGCGGCGCGCGGCGTCCAGGTGACGCGCAGCGAGCTGGAGATCGCGCTGCGGCGGCTGGTTCGGGAGCACGACCTGCCGTCGCCGCGGCTGAACGTCTGGATCCCCGGGATGGACGTGGAGGTCGACGCGCTCTGGCATGACGAGCGGGTCGCGGTGGAGGCGGACGGCTGGCGCTGGCACGGCGACCGCGCCTCCTTCCAGCGCGACCGCGCGAAGGCGAACGCGCTGCAGCTCGCCGGCTACCGCGTGCTGCGCTTCACCCACGACGACGTCGTGCGACGGCCGGCGCAGACGGCGGCGACGATCCGCGGGGCGCTGCGGCGAGGCCGCGGCGCGCCGGCCCGGTGACTCAGGCCGAGGACGGCGCCGCGGCGCCGTCCTCGCCCTCGACCAACACGGTGTCGTCGTGCGAGTAGGCGGGTGAGCAGGCGCAGACGAGCACGAGGTCCTCGGCGTCGCCGGTGTTCCACAGCTTGTGGACGACGCCGGGCGGGATGACGGCGCAGTCGCCTGCAATCACGTCGCGCTCGTCGTCGCCGATCCGCAGGCGGCCGCGCCCCGATCTGAACAGGTACAGCTCCTCGGCGAGCGGGTGGTAGTGGGCGATCGTCGCGGTGCCGGGCGGCAGCGTCGCCTCGGCGAGCGACTGGTTGCGGGCCGGCGAGTAGCCGGGGCCGGCCCACTCGCGGATCGTCGACCCGTCGGCCGTGACGTACGGTCTCAGCTCGTCGTAGCGGGCGAGGTGCATGGGGCGGAGGCTATCGCGCAGGCGGTGCGCTCCCTCCGCCCGGATGTCTGCCCGAAGACCCTCCGGAAAGGTTCCTACTGGCATATAAATTTATACCTGGGTAATATGAACGGCATGGTCCAGTCGACCACGCAGCCGCCGCGCACCCGGCTCCCCCGCAAGGAGCGCGAGCAGCAGATCCTCGACATCGCCCACGCGCGCTTCGCCGAGCACGGCTACGGCGCGGTGACGATGGACGAGGTCGCGGCCGCCGCCGGCGTCACGAAGCCCCTGCTGTACGCCTACTTCGGCAACAAGGAGCGGCTCTACGCCGCCTGCATGGAGCGCTCCGGCGAGGCGATGCTGGCGGCCGTCGGCGCCGCCGTCGCGAGCGCGGCCGGACCGGCCGAGGCGCTGCGCGACGGCCTCAAGGCCTTCTTCGCCTTCGTCGACGGCGACCGCGACGCCTGGCGCGTCCTCTTCGACGAGACGCTGCCGGCCGGCGGCGAGCTGGCGCTCGCGGTCGGCGAGTACCGCGACCGGCTGCTCGCGCTCGTCGCGCAGACCCAGCTCCAGCTGATCCCCGAGCAGAACCGCGAGCGCGCGGCGACCGAGGTCGAGGCGCTCTCCAACGCGCTGCTGGGCGCCTCCGAGGCGCTCGCGCGCTGGTGGCTGCGGACCGGCGCGCTGCCGGCCGCCGAGGCCGCCGACCTGCTCGTCGCGACCGTCGAGCCCGGCCTGCAGGCGCGTTCCGCGCTGCGGGACCGGACGACCTCCCCCACCCAAGACAGAGACCAAGGAGCACCATGACCGCCGGTCCCCGGAGCGTCGCCGTGATCGGCGGCAACCGCATCCCGTTCGCGCGCTCGAACAGCAAGTACGCGCACGCGTCCAACCAGGACATGTTCACCGCCGCGCTCGACGGGCTCGTCTCCCGCTTCGGGCTCGAGGGCGAGCGCCTCGGCGAGGTCGTCGGCGGCGCGGTGCTGAAGCACAGCCGCGACTTCAACCTGATCCGCGAGTGCGTGCTCGGCAGCCGCCTCTCCGCCGAGACGCCGGCGTACGACCTCCAGCAGGCGTGCGGCACCGGCCTGCAGGCGATCAACCTCGTCGCCGCGAAGATCGCGCTCGGTCAGATCGACGCCGGCATCGCGGGCGGCGTCGACACGACCTCCGACGCGCCGATCGCCGTCGGCGAGGACCTGCGCAACATCCTCCTCGACGCCAACCGCGGCAAGTCGACGCAGGACAAGCTGAAGCCGTTCCTGCGGCTGCGCCCGCAGCACCTCGCGCCGGCGCCGCCGCGCAACGAGGAGCCGCGCACCGGCCTCTCGATGGGCGCCCACCAGGCCCGCACCGGCGCCGAGTGGGGGATCACACGCGAGGCGCAGGACGAGCTGACGTACCACTCGCACCAGAGACTGGCCGCCGCCTACGACCGCGGCTTCCTCGACGACCTCGTCTCCCCGTACCTCGGCCTCTCTCGCGACCAGAACCTGCGCCCCGACACCAGCATCGAGAAGCTCGCGAAGCTGCGCCCGGTCTTCGGCGGCAAGGACGGCACGATGACGGCCGGCAACTCGACGCCGCTCTCCGACGGCGCCTCGACCGTCCTGCTCGGCAGCGAGGAGTGGGCGAAGGAGCGCGGCCTGCCGGTGCTGGCCCGCTTCGTCGACGCCGAGACCGCCGCGGTCGACTACGTCAACGGCCGCGAGGGCCTGCTGATGGCGCCGGCCTACGCCGTCCCGCGCCTGCTCGCCCGCCAGGGCCTGAGGCTGCAGGACTTCGACTTCTACGAGATCCACGAGGCGTTCGCCTCGCAGGTGCTGTCGACGCTGAAGGCGTGGGAGGACCCGGCCTTCTGCACGCAGCGGCTCGGCCTCGACGCCCCGCTCGGCTCGATCGACCGCTCCAAGCTCAACGTCAACGGCGGCTCGCTCGCCGCCGGTCACCCGTTCGCGGCGACCGGCGGGCGGATCGTCGCCAACCTCGCCAAGACGCTCCACGAGAACGGCGGCGGCCGCGGACTGATCTCGGTCTGCGCCGCGGGCGGCATCGGCGTCGTCGCGATTCTGGAGGCATAGGACATGGCACAGGCTGACCGCTACACCGAGCTGATCAACACCCCGATCGGCAGACTCGTCCAGAAGCAGATCGGGCTCCCGGCGCCGGTCCCGCTGAAGCGCTGGCGCGCCGGCGACAAGGTGCTCGACGGCCGCGTCCTGCTCGGCGGCGCCCCCGGCGGCCGCCTCGCGGT
>JAEXXR010000672.1 GCA_023405705.1 Actinomycetes bacterium | reverse complement strand
CGACCGGATCGGCGGGCGGACGCTCCACCGGGCCTTCGACGGCGACGGGCCGGCGGTGGAGATGGGCGGGACCTACTTCGTCGGCGCGCTCCAGCACGGGCTGCGCGGCGAGATCGAGCGCTACGGGCTGGCCGTCGCGCGCGCCGCCGAGATGCCGCCGCTGTGGTGGCACACCGGCGGCGAGCTGCGGCGGACCTGGCCGGTCCCGGCGGCGGAGATCGCCGACGCCGAGCGGGCCGCCGCGGCGCTGATCGAGGCATCCAGGCTGATCGTGCCGGGAATGCCGTACGACGAGCAGGCGCTGTCGCCGCTCGACGAGCCGTACGCCGCCTTCCTCGACCGCCTCGCGCTGCCCGCCGCGACGCGGGACCTGTTCGAGTCGCTGCCGTGCTTCTTCGCCGGCGCGCGCGCCGAGGAGCTGCGGCTGCTGCACGTCGTCGACTGGATCGCCCAGTGCGAGCACAGCGTCTGGGCCCAGTTCGCCGCGCTGGAGGAGACGTTCGCCGACGGGACGGGGGCGCTGGTGCGGGCGCTGGCAGGAGAGGCGACCGGCGCAGACCACGGCGGCTCGCCGGAGCGTCATGTCATGACGCTCCGGGGGAGTGACCACGCGAGCGGGACGCCTGGCGCGGGCAGTGCGGACGCGGCCGGATCGGGCGGCGCAGCCGGCGACGTTTCGGCCGCCGCCCGCGCCGAGATCCGCATCTCCACCACCGTCGCGTCGATCGCGCAGGATGGCGACGGCGTCGTCGTGCGCACCGCCGGCGGCGAGACCTTCGCCGCGGGCCGCGCGATCGTCACCGCGCCGGTCGAGACGTGGGAGCGGATCGCGTTCGAGCCGCCGCTGCCGGCCGACAAGCTCGCGGCCGTCGAGCGCGGGCATCGCGTCCGCACGCGCAAGCTCTGGCTGCTGCTGGAGGGTGTCGAGGCACCCTTCATCTGTGCAGGGGCCGGCTCGCCGCTGCAGTGGATCTCCTCGGAGGGCGAGCACGACGGCGCGGTCCTCTGCGCCGCGTTCGCGGGCGTCGCCGAGGAGCTGGACCCGGACGATCGCGCCGCGGTCGAGGCGGCCGTCCAGCCGTACCTGCCGGGCGCGCGCGTGCGCGCCGTCGACCACGAGGCCTGGAACGACGACCCGTTCTCCGACGGGATCTCCTTCCGGCCCCGCCTCCAGGCGCCGCTCGCGCGGACCGAGGGGCGGATCCACTTCGCCGGCGCCGACGTTGCGATCCACTGGCCGGCCTGGATGGCCGGCGCGATCGACAGCGGCGCCGCCGCCGCGCGCGACGTGCTCGCCGCGCGGCCGTGAACCCGAGCAAGCACGCCGCCCGCGCTGCGCACGCGCGGCGGTGAACGCGAGCGACCGCACCGCGCACGACCTGCACGCCGCGCGACGGTGAACCCCGAGCAACGAGGAGCCCCCGAGATGGATCACGAGAAGGCCTACGACCACGTCGTCCGGCTGGCCGGCGAGAGCGGCCCGCGGCTGGCGGCGACCCCCGCGGCGCGCGCCGCCGAGGCGCAGCTGACGAGCGACTTCGAGCAGCTCGGCCTGACCGTCGAGCGCCACGCCTTCCGCCAGCCGGCCTATCGCGCGACCGCGTCGTCGCTGCATGCGGAGATCGCCGGCGCGAAGGTCGAGATCGACTGCCAGCCGGTTTGGTTCTCCGGCGACACCGGGCCGGCGGCCGTCAGCGGCGAGCTGGTCCACGTCGGCAACGGCTCGGAGGGCTACGCCCGCGGCCTCGACCTCGCCGGCAAGGTGCTGCTGATCTCGCGCGATTCGTACCTGGACTACCCCGACGACGCGCTCTATCGGCGTCTGTTGGAGTGGAGACCGGCGGCCGTCCTGCTGACGACCAACGCCGGCGCCCACGCCCCGCTCGACACCTTCTTCGACTGGGAGAAGCACGAGCAGACGCCGCCGCCCCCGACCGTCGTCGTCCACTACCGCGACGCCGCGCGGCTGGTGCAGGAGGACGCCGGCACCGTCGAGCTGCTGCTGAATTTCGAGATCGCCGACGGCGAGTGCGCGAACCTGATCGCGACGCTGCCGGGCGCCGACCCGGAGGCCGGATCGGTGATCGTCTCCGCCCACTACGACACGGCGCCGACCGGCGCGGGCGCGCTCGACAACGCCGGCGGCACGGCGATGGTCCAGTGCCTCGCCGAGTGGCTCACGGCCGAGACGGAGGCCGGTCGCCGGCCGCGCCGCACGGTGCGGTTCGTCGTCTACTCCGGCCACGAGACCGGCCTCCACGGCCCGCGCGCGCTCGTGCGCGACCGGCCGGAGCTGCTGGAGGAGACGGTCTTCGCGCTCAACTTCGACGTCGTCGGCGCGCCGATCCACCTCAACGCCGTCTACGGGATCGCCGCGCCGTCGGTGATCGACGCGGTGCGCGCTCGGGTGAGCGAGCTGGGCTACGACTGGCCGGTCGCCGCGGCGGTCGTCCCGTACGACACCTTCAGCCTCTCCGGCGGCGGCGTGCCGTGGGTCAACCTCGGCCAGGGGATGACGAACTGGCTCCACACTGACGCCGACACCGTCGATCGCGTCCATCCGAGCGCCTTCGTCGCGCCGCTCGCCTTCTCCCGGGCGGTGCTGGAGTGGGCGACCGGCGACGCCGAGATCGAGCAGGGCTACCCCTCCGGTCTGCGCGACTCGGTGCGCGCGTGCAGCGAGCTGTGGGGCTGGGACCTCACCTGGACC
>JAEXXR010000667.1 GCA_023405705.1 Actinomycetes bacterium | reverse complement strand
ACCCGCTGCTGCTCCATCAAGCCGATCAGGTCCTCGCCGAGCCCTTCGTCGTCGAGCTCGCCGTCGGCGGGCAGGCCGATCTTCGCGCGCAGGCCGCGCTCGAAGTGCGCGTGGTAGCGGGTGCCGTAGGTCTCCAGGACGGCGGTCGCGGCCTCGCGCGCCGGCTCGGGCTCGTCGGCGAGCAGCCGCAGCAGCGCCTCGGCGAGGCGGGTCAGGTTCCAGAGCGCGATCTGCGGCTGGTTGCCGTAGGCGTAGCGGCCGCCGTGGTCGATCGAGCTGAAGACGGTTCCGCGGTCGAGCCCGTCGAGGAAGGCGCACGGCCCGTAGTCGATCGTCTCACCGGAGATCGTCATGTTGTCGGTGTTCATCACCCCGTGGACGAACCCGACGAGCATCCAGCGGGCGATCAGCGCCGCCTGCGCCTCGACGACCGCCTCCAGGAACGCCAGGTACGGGTTTTCCGCCGCGGCCGCGTGCGGGTGGTGGCGGGCGATCGCGTAGTCGGCGAGGCGCCGCAGGAGCGCCTCGTCGCCGGTCGCCGCAGCGTACTGGAAGGTGCCGACGCGCAGGTGGCTGGCCGCGACGCGCGCGAGCACCGCCCCGGGCAGCAGCGTCTCCCGCACGACGGTGTCACCGGTCGCGACGACGGCGAGCGAGCGCGTCGTCGGGATCCCGAGCGCGTGCATCGCCTCGCTGACGAGGTGCTCCCGCAGCATCGGCCCGACGGCCGCCTTCCCGTCTCCCCCGCGCGCGAACGGCGTCCGCCCGGAGCCCTTCAGATGCAGGTCCCGCCGGCGCCCCTCGCCGTCGACCAGCTCGCCGACCAGCAGCGCCCGCCCGTCCCCGAGCCGCGGCGAGTATCCGCCGAACTGATGCCCGGCATATGCCTGCGCCACCGGCCTCGCCCCAGGCGGCAGCGCCGTCCCGGTCAGCACCCCGATCCCCTCCGGCGTGTCGAGCGCAGCCGGCTCCACCCCCAGCTCCCGCGCGAGCGCGTCGTTGAGCGCCAGCAGCCTTGGCGCGGAAGCCGGCGCAGCCTGCCACGGCAGGTAGAGCCCCTCCAGCTCCCGGACGAACGAGTCGTCGAAGGCGAACAGCGGCTGAGCCGAGACGGTCATGCCGTCGAGGCTAGCGGGCCGGACGCGCCCCTCGGGCGCGCCCGGCCGATCGGCTGCTCCCCCGGAAACGTCAGGCGATGTCAATTCGCAGGCGCGCCGAACCAACGTGAGAGGCGATCGTCCAGCTCGCGCTGGTCGTCGCCGACCCAGGCGACGTGGCCGTCGGGACGCAGGAGGACGCACGGGGCGGCGAGCGCCGCGGCGGGGTCCGCGAGGTGGTCGACCCGATCTGACCAGCCGCCGACGGTCAGGCGTCCGGTGCGGTCGAGCAGCAGGCCGCGGCCGCGCTGCAGCAGACCGAAGAGGCGGCCGCCGTTCAAGTCGAGGTCGGGAAGGCGGCGGCCGAGCAGGTCGGGGCCGGCGCCGAAGTCGTAGCGGATGTCGATCGCGGCGATCTTCGCGGTCAGGCGCCGGTTCACCTCATCGATGTCCATGAGATCGGTGAGCAGCCTGCGCACAGCCTGCGGTCCCGGCTCGGGAGAGGACAGCGCCTGCTGGGCGCGGGTGTTGTCCAGCACGTCCGCGGCGACCGGACGGCGTTCGGCCTCGTAGCTGTCGAGCAGCGTCGCCGGCGCCCAGCCGCGAACCTCGGCGGCCAGCTTCCAGCCGAGGTTGACCGCGTCCTGAACGCCGAGGTTGAGGCCTTGACCGCCGGCAGGCGGATGGATGTGCGCCGCGTCGCCGGCCAGCAGCACGCGTCCGACGCGATAGCGCTCGGCCAGCCGGGTGGCGTCGCCGAAGCGCGACAGCCAGCGCGGGGAGTGCACGCCGAAGTCGGTTCCGGCGACGGCGCGCAGCCGCCGCCTGAACTCCTCGAGGGTGGGCGCCGCTGCGCGATCGCTCACGCCTGCGGCGGGGACCACGACGCGATAGACGCCGTCGCGGAACGGTCTGACGCTGACGCTCTTGTCGGTCTCGTGGACCTCGCGCATCCGCGCGGAGATCTCGTCCTGCGGCAGGCCCACCTCCATCTCGCCCATCAGCGTCTCGGTCCGCGCGGCCTCGCCGGAGAAGCCGACGCCGAGCAGTCTGCGCACCGTGCTGCGCCCGCCGTCGCACCCGACGAGATAGCGCGCACGCAGCTGTTCGCCGTCGCCCAGCTCGACGGTCACGCCCTCGTCGTCCTGCGTCAGGCCGGCGACCGCGCAGCCGCGCCGGACCCGCGCGCCCGCGTCGATCGCATGCCGTTCGAGCAGCTCGACGATGACCGGCTGCGGGATGCCCAGCTGGTAGACGTACGCGGAATCGAGGCCCTCGGGCGCGGGCGTGGGGATGCCGGCGAACAGCCCGCCGGCCGGACGCCGGCGTCCGTGCTCCAGCATGCGGTCCAGCAGGCCGCGCATCGCCATCAGCTCGAGGCTGCGGATGTGCAGCCCGACCACGCGGACGAACGACACGGGCTCGGTCTCCCGCTCCAGAACGAGCACCTGCACGTCGTTCAGCCGCAGCTCTGCGGCCAGCATCGCGCCCGTCGGCCCGCACCCGGCGACGATCACGTCGGCGGCGAACTGCTGAGTGTCCATGGATGTCACCTCTCGGAGTGCCTTTGCAGTCGAGGCGCTCCGGCGACATCTACATCAGTCGCACGACCGTGACGGAAGGAGAAGCACCCACATCGATCCAGTCTTCACGGGGTCCCACCTCCTCCGACGGCGTCACGGTCGGCCGCACGCTACCAGCTCGGGCAGTTCCCAGAGCGAGCCGGCCGGAGCGCGGCTTTCACCGATAGGAGCGCCGGCAGGCGGAACCTCGCGCCCGCACGCAGCCCTCGGCGACGCGGCGAGCACCTCGCCGACGAGCGTGAGTGCCTCGCCGGCGGGCGCGACGAGCTGGCGGATGGCGGACGCGCGTGAGGAGACCGCCGACCTGCGTGAGCGGCGCCGCGGACGAGCGCGAGGGCACCGCCGAGGCGCGGGAGCTCGAGCGCGTCGACCGGCTCGACCGTGCCACGCGACGCCGCAGCGCCGGCGGACAGTCAGAGAATCTGAGCGAGTCGGTGCTACTGTGGACAGTACGTCGGATCGATCGATCCGACGTCCACGTGCCAAGCGCCCGTAGTCGTCGCCTCCGAGCTTCCTCCGCGAACGCCGCACCTTCGAGACGGAGGAACACATCATGGCCACCGGAACCGTCAAGTGGTTCAACGACGACAAGGGCTTCGGCTTCATCACCGCCGACGACCACACGCCCGACCTGTTCGTGCACCACAGCGCGATCGTCGGCGAAGGCTTCCACTCGCTCCCCGAAGGGGCGCACGTCTCCTACGACGCCGAGCAGAGCGCCAGAGGCCCGCGGGCGATCAACGTCCAGAGCGCCTGAGTCGCCCGAGGCCGACGCCGAGCGCGGACCGCGAGTCCGCCGCCGGCATCGCGCGGGGAGCCACCGTCCGGCGGCCCCCGACCGGGCCGGGAGAGCAGCATGCGTTCCGAGTGGCGAATGGTGACGCGAACCAGTGTCACCGCATGCCGACAGCGGTCGGCGCGACGAACCTGCGGTGATACGGTGAATCAAGTGACGCTCGCTGGGCGGTTGGCCTGCTCTCCCGACGCGCGATCGAGCGAAGGAGCGGGCCGAGAGGAAGAGGGCATGTGCCCTGACCCAGCCAGCGACCGCGACGGTCTCGTCGCGCGCGTGTCCCACTTGGAACATGTGGTTGGCCGCTTGGAGTCGCTCGTCGAAGGCCTCCAAGATGTCATCCACAGTCAAGCGATCCGTTACGACCGCGACATCGGCGACCTGCGAGTACGAACCGTCCCTGCACAGATCGCGCGCGACCTCAGCGATGACGCACGCAGGCGAGGCCTCTCATGAGACCGCCGATCCTCCGCCCTTCGGGCAGCGACTTCCACATCAGCACCCTGCGCTTTCTCGCGGGGCAGGCCCGCCGCGAGCTCGACGCCCACGACAGCCACGCTCACCGAGACGCGAACGCGCCGGCAGGCGCCCGGGCGCGCCTGCAACGCACCGCCCAGATCACGCAGCAGCGGCTCGCGGGCGCACAGGCGCGGCGCCGCAAGCAGCCGCCGGGATGACCTGGCGCCGGTGGCGCGCGCTCGTCGCCCGCCACCGCCTCCCACTCACCGTGCTCG
>JAEXXR010000665.1 GCA_023405705.1 Actinomycetes bacterium | reverse complement strand
GCGGCGATGAGCGCCGCGGCCCGCCTCATCGCTGGAAGCTCCAGAGCTTCTGGCCGAGGAAGTTCAGCGGCGTCGCCGCGACGATCGCGAGCGCCTGAGCGAGCACCTTCGGCAGGTCGGCGCCCTCGACGAGCGCGACGAGCACGCCGTAGCTGAAGCCGAAGGCGACGAGGCTGACGAGGAAGAAGCGCGCCGCCTGGAAGCCGGCGTGACCGTCGCGGGCCGCGAAGGTCCAGTGGCGATTCCACCAGAAGTTGTTCAGCACCGAGACGACGAAGGCGCAGACCGCCGCGACGCGGTAGCCGACGGTGAGCGAGTGGACCGCGAACGCGAAGACGACGAGGTTGACGACGTAGCCGCTCGCGCCCACCAGTCCGAAGCGGACCAGCTGGAACCAGTTGCGCGGGTGCCGCAGCCCGTGGCGGACGCGATGGTGCAGCGGCGGGGGCGGGACAGCGACCGTCGGGGCCTCGTCGGACATCCGGACAGGGTACCCCGCGGCCGACTGAGGACCGGATGAGAACCGCTTGCCGCCGCGTCGGGCGAGGGGAAGCCCCTCAGCGTCCCATGGCCGGCGACGCGACGCCGAAGTGGTCGGTGACCATCGCCAGCACGTCGCGCAGCGTCCACTGCTCGTGCGCGGCGCGGGAGACGGTCTCCTCCCGTCCGTCGACGCCGCACCACAGCAGCGCGCCGAGCGAGTCGCTGCGGTGGAGCGAGCCGTGGCTGCCCCCGCCGACGTGGGCGGCGCCGCCCCAGTCGACGAACTCCCAGCCGGGCCCGGCCGACAGCAGCACGTCGCCGGCGGTCGGGCAGGACAGCGCCGACCAGACGCGGCCGAGCGCGTCGGGGTAGTCGGGCGTGAGCAGGCGCCCGTCCTCGATCCGCCCACCGAGCACGTCGAGCTCGCCGTCGATGCTCCAGCGGCGCCCGCGCAGGTCGACGAGGTCGCCGCCGGGCGCGAAGTGCAGCTCGCCGCGTTCGCTCTCGATCACGCCGGTGCGCGGCGCCGAGCGGCGCATCGCCAGGTCGACGCCGGGGACGGCCAACGCCGTCTTCGCCGCCTCGGCCGCGCGCTGCGAGCGGCGCTCCTCGCTCAGCACGTAGATCATCGCCGAGCGCTGCGCCGGGCTGATCGCGATCTCGCCGTCGGTCGCGCCGCCGCCCTCGGGGCGCGCGATCGACCAGTCGGCGAAGGCCGGCTCCAGCCGGATCCGCTGCTCGACCTGCGTGTGCGAGTGGTCGGCCATCACGATCATCGCGTGCTCGTCGAGGAAGCGGTCGATGCCGCCGCCGGCGTGCACGAGCCGCTCCAGCTGCCGGTCGGCGGCCGCGATCGACGTCACCTGCGCGTGCGGGCCGTTGCGGTGCGACCAGGTGTCGTTGTCGGGCAGCGAGAAGAGCATGAAGTCGTAGAGGTCGTGCTCCTCGAGGTAGGCGCCGACGCACCCGGTGTGGGCGTCACGCGCGCCCGGCATCCCGAACTGGCCGCGGCAGCCGGTCCGCCGGCTGGCGAACAGGTCGGCGTAGAACAGCTCGCGCGGGCCCATCACCGGCTCGCGAAAGACGGTCGCGTTGGCGATCCGCGCGAGCGGCGTGTCGGTCGCGACGTTGTGCTCGTGGCGGCCGCGATACATCAGGTAGGTGGTGCCGGCCGTCCGCACGCCGGCGTCGTCGAGCAGCTCGAAGACGGTCGGCGTCGCCCGCGAGAGATGTCTCGCGTTCATGTTGTAGACCGTGTCCGTCAGCGACCGCAGCACGCCGAACTTGCGCGAGGCCGAGAACGACGAGCCGTACTCGACGTAGCGGCCCTCCTCGCGCGAGAACCAGTTCATGCTCGGGATGTGATGGGCGTCGGGCCCCACGCCCGTCGCGATGCTGGCGGCGCAGACCGGCGTGACCGACGGGAAGGCCGCGACGCAGTCGTCGACGTAGGCGCCGCGCTCGCGGATCGCCTGCAGCACCGGCGCCCGGCCGGTGCTGATCGCCCGCTCCAGCATCGACGGCTTCATGCCGTCGATGACCGTCAGGACGAGCTTGCGCGGCATCAGCCGGCCCGGCCGCTCACCGCAGGACGCGCAGGCCGGCGTACTTCTGGCCTTCGCGTCTGCGCTGACCGAGCAGCAGCCAGAGGAGGAAGCCGAGCGCGACGAGCGCCAGCGGCGCGAACAGGACCGAGAGGCCGGCGACGGCCAGTCCGGCCCCCTCGGCGTAGACCGGCAGCGCGTTCTGCGCCTCTCTGTCGAGCCGCGCGCGCGTGCGTCTGAAGAAGACGCGCGCCGTCGCGGCGGCGAGCGCCGCGCACAGCAGGCCGCCGACGATCCCCGGCCACCACGTGTAGCTCTCGTCCGCGAGCGCGCCCGCGAAGTAGAGCGCCCCGAGCCCGAGCGCGATGCCGCCGACGGCGGCGCCGATCGGTCCCGCCTCGACCTTGTCGGCCCCCAGCCGGCGCTCGGCGATCACCAGCGCGATCACGCACAGGAGCAGCGCCAGCAGGAAGCCGGGCGACTCGAGGAACGAGAGGTCGGTGCCGCCGAAGTCGATGCCGACGTCGCCGCGCGCGAGCGCGCCGATCAGCAGGGCGGGCAGGAACGGGCGCAGGCCGACGCCGAGCGCGAGGCCGATTCCGAGGCAGATGGCGAGGAAGAGTGTCATCGGGTCCGGTAGCTTGAAAAGAGAAGCATGACCATAGTCGACCGGGCCAGGTATCCGGCCGACAGCGGCGAAGTCCACATCGAGAGGACCGGCAAGGCCCGCCATGACGCGAAGAGAACCGACCCGATCGAACGCCCGCGACATCGAGCGCTACGCGGCGCTGTTCTCCTCGCGCACCCAGGTCATGAAGTCCTCCGCGATGCGCGACCTGATGGCGCTGACGCAGCGGCCGGAGGTCATCTCGCTCGCCGGCGGCCTGCCCGACACCTCATCGTTCCCGGCCGACACCTACGCGGCCGTGATGCAGACGATCGGCGCCGAGGCGCTCGCTCGCTCGCTCCAGTACGGCCCGACCGAGGGCATCGACGAGATCGACGCCTGCATCCAGTCGGTGATGGCCGCCGAGGGGATGCAGGTCTCGGCGGAGGAGCTGCTCGTCACGACCGGCGGCCAGCAGGTGATCGACCTCGTCTGCAAGACGCTGATCGACCCCGGCGACGTGATCGTCGCCGAGGCGCCCACCTACCCGGGCGCGGTCCCCACCTTCTGCTCGTACCAGGCCGACGTCGTGCAGGTGGCGATGGACGCGGACGGCATGCGAGTCGACGAGCTGGAGGAGACGCTCGACCGACTCGAGCGCGAGGGCCGCCGGCCGAAGTTCATCTACACGATCCCGACCTTCCAGAACCCGGGCGGCGTGACGATGTCGCTGCCGCGGCGCCAGCGGCTCGTCCGCCTGGCGCACGAGCGCGAGCTGCTGGTGCTGGAGGACAACCCGTACGGCCTGCTGCGCTACGAGGGCGAGGCGCTGCCGCCGCTGTACGCGCTCGACGGCGGCGAGTTCGTCATCTACCTCGGCACCTTCTCGAAGATCCTCTCGCCGGGGATCCGCGTCGGCTGGGCCGCGGCACCCCGTCCGGTGCTGCAGAAGATGAACATCGGCAAGCAGGCTGCCGACCTCTGCTCCTCGTCGATGACGCAGCTGTTCGTCAGCCACTACTTCGGCGCCGGCGACTGGCAGCGCTACGTCGAGTCGCTGCGCGACGTCTACCGGCGCCGGCGCGACGTGATGTTCGACGCGCTCGCCGAGCACTTCCCGCGCGAGGCGCAATGGACGAGACCACAAGGCGGCATGTTCATCTGGGCGACGCTGCCCGACTACATCGACACGACCGACCTGCTGGCGCGCGCGCTGCGCGACAACGTCGCGTTCGTCCCCGGTCGCCAGGCCTACCTCGACGGCCGCGGCGGCTCGTCGATGCGGCTGAACTTCTCCGGCGTCGGCGAGGACGACATCCGCGAAGGGATTCGTCGCATCGGCGCCGTGATCGCCGAGCAGGTCGCGCTGTACGGCACGCTCACCGGCGCGGATCCGGCCCCGGTTGTTCCGCAGGCCGACGCCGGCGACGCCGCGGACATGGGGCGCGTCGTCGAGCTGCCGCGCCGCCAGCAGGCGCAGCGCCGCGCCGAGCAGGACCGCTGAGGCGCCGGCCGCGCGGCGGTCGCGCGGCGGATTTGAGCTGCCGCGAGTGATCCGGCGCCGTCGGCGCCGCGCTCAGCTCTCGCCGCCGGCGACGTCCTCTGGTGTGACCTGGTCGAGGAAGTCTTTGAACTTCTCGACGACCTCTTCGGTGTCCTCGACCTCGTGCTCGAACTCGATCGCGGACTCGGCGATCACCTCTTCGGCGGCGAAGATCGGCGCGCCGGAGCGGACGGCCAGTGCGAGCGCGTCGCTGGGGCGGGAGTCGATCTCCAGCTCGCGTCCGTTGACGCTGAGCGTGATCGAGGCGTAGAAGGTGTTCTCCTTCAACTCCGTGACCGAGACGCGCGCGCAGTTGACGTCGAGCTCCGACAGCATGTCGGAGAGGAGGTCGTGGGTCATCGGACGGGGGGTCGTCGCACCCTGGAGCTTCATCAGGATCGCCGCGGCCTCCGGATGTCCGATCCAGATCGGCAGGAACTTGTTGCTGTCGACGGTCTTCAGCAACACGATCGGCTGCTTGCCGACCATGTCGAAGCTGACGCCGTAGATGACCATCTCCTGCACTTCCATGCTCCTAAGCCTGGGGTGGTTCCAAGTATAGGCAGCGATCCGGGGGCCTCTAACGTGCCCGTCGCGCCCGGAAACGAGACGAGGCCCGCAGTGCGGGCCTCGTGCGAGTGGGCGATCCTGGATTCGAACCAGGGACCTCTTCCTTATCAGAGAAGCGCTCTAACCGACTGAGCTAATCGCCCCGCGGAGCGGCATTCTAGCGGGCCGCGGCCGACTTGTGCGGCGTGACCTCAGATCGTCGCCTCGACTCCGAGCCGGCGGGCCAGCTCGAGCGCCTCCTCGGCCGACTCGAAGGTCAGCTGGACGCGGTAGCCGGTCCCCTGCGGCGCCACTCTGACCTCGGAACCGACCGCCTGCGCGAAGGTGTCCGACAGCCGCTCGATCGCGTGCTGCTGGTCGGGATGGACGCGAGGCGCGGCCGGTCTTCTGGGCAGGCGCGGCTCGTCGGCGGCGATCTCGGCGGCATGACGGGCGCGGCGCTCCAGCTCCCGCACCGACCAGCCGTTGATCATCGTGTCGCGCGCGAGCCGTCTGCGGTCGTCGTGGTCGGTCGCGAGCAGCAGCGCGCGGCCGTGGCCCTCGGTCAGCTCTCCGCGCTCCAGCAGCGCGAGCGCCTCGTCGGGCAGGTCGAGCAGTCGGATCAGGTTGGAGACGGCGACGCGGCTGCGGCCGACGCGGCGGCCGACGTCCTCGCGCGTGAGACTGAGCTCCTCGACGAGCGCGGCGCAGGCGCGCGCCTCCTCGACCGGGTTGAGGTCCTCGCGCGCCATGTTCTCGATCACGGCCAGTTCGAGCGAGGCGGCGTCGTCGCGTTGACGGACGATCGCCGGGATCTCCTCGATGCCGGCGATTCGCGCGGCGCGCCAGCGGCGCTCGCCGGCGATCAGCTCGAAGCCGCCGCCGGCGCTCGGCCGCACGAGCACGGGCTGAAGGATCCCGCGCGTCTTCAGCGACTCGGCCAGCGCGACGAGCGCCTCCTCGTCGAAGTTGCGCCGGGGCTGGTGGGGATTCGGCGAGATCGTCTCGACGGGGAGCGTGCGCAGCTCCTCCGTCTCGTCTCTCGGCGCCGCCGACAGGATCGCCGACAGGCCACGCCCCATTCCGCGCGCCTTCTCAGCCACGGGCCGCCACCTCCTTCGCCAGCTCGAAGTATGCGTCTGAGCCGGCGCAATGCGGATCGTGATGGATTACCGGCCGCCCGAAGCTCGGCGCCTCGCCGACGCGGATGTTGCGCGGGATGACGGTGTCGAAGACGAGCGTGGGGAAGTGCTCGCGCACCTCTCTCTCGACGTCCTGCGCCAGGCGCGTGCGCCCGTCGTGCATCGTCAGCAGCATGCCGGCGATCGTCAGGCGCGGGTTCAGCTCTCGCTGGATCAGGCCGAGCGTGTCGAGCAGGCCGGCGAGGCCTTCGAGCGCGAAGTACTCGGCCTGGACCGGGACGATGACCCGGTCTGAGGCGACGAGCGCGTTGACGGTCAGTGGCCCGAGTGACGGCGGGCAGTCGAGGATCGTGAAGGTGTAGGTGTCGCGGACCGGCGCTATCGCCTCGCGCAGACGCAGCTCTGAGCCCTCGATCCGCGGCAGCTCGACCGAGGCGCCGGCGAGGTCCGGGCTGGCCGGAACGAGCGAGAGGTGCTCGATTCCGGTCGGCCGGATCGCCTCCGCCATCGTCGCCTCGCCGGCGAGGACGTCGTAGATGCTCGGCTCGGAGTCCTTCGGGATCCCGAGCCCGACGGTCGCGTTCGCCTGGGCGTCCATGTCGATCAGGAGCGCCTCGTAGCCGGCTTCGGCGATGCAGGCGGCGAGGTTGACCGCCGTCGTCGTCTTGCCGACGCCGCCCTTCTGGTTCGCGATCGCGTAGACGGTTGCCATCAGTCTTCCTTCGTGGCTCGAGCTGACGCGCCGGCGCGAACGCCGGTCAGGCAGCGAAGTTCGGTCCTCCTGCGGTGGAGACGCGGTCGGCGCCTCCAGCGCGAGTGCAGCGTGGGTAGGACCTTAGCGCCGGGGGCGGTCGGACGCGGGCCGGCTCTTCGCTCCGAGCGGCCGTTTGCGCGCCATCCCGGCACGGCGAGGGAATCTCGCCGGCGTGGGCGCAACCTTGCGCAGGACGTGGAGATGACGATGATCGGCGCCTTCATACGGCGCCACCGCACGGACCTCAACCGGTTCGAGCCCCAGCTGAGTGGCCGCGGCGGCGGCGGCCGCCTCCTCCTCGGCGTCCCGGCGACCCTTCCAGGCGACCAGGACTCCGCCGTCGCGCAGCAGCGGCGCGGCGTACTCGGCGAGCACGCCCAACGGCGCGAGCGCCCGGGCCGTGACGACGTCGTTGCGGCCGATCCCGTCGCTCCACTCCTCCGCGCGCGCAGAGACGATCTCGACGTTCGCAATACCGGCGGAGGCGGCCGCCGACGCGATGAAGGCGCACTTGCGAGCGATGCTCTCCACCAGTGCGACGGTGGCGTCAGGAAGCGCCAGTGCGAGCGGAAGACCGGGAAAGCCAGCGCCGGCGCCGAGGTCCGCTATCGAGGACGCGTTCCGGATCTCGTCCAACTCCAAGCCGACGAGCGAATCGGCGAGGTGGACGCCGACGCCCTCAGCCGGTGAGCGGACCGTGGTGGGCGCGTGCTCGTCGTCAAGCGCAGTGAGCAGCGCCTTCAGGCTCTCGGTCGAACCGGCAGGCAATGAGAAGCGGTCGACCAGTGCGACGATCTCGCGGTCAAGCGACGGGCTCACGTCGACTCCTGGCGGGCGCGGATTCTTGCGATGTACGTGGCGTATTTCTCGGTCATCGTCTCGAAGCGTGCGTAGGCGTAGCCGTCGAGGTCCGGCGTGAGCGCCCGTTCCAGCAGCGGGAGGACGTCCTCGACGAGCGCCGGACCACGCGCCATCCACTGGTAGTACGACCGCTCCCCGTGCGAGTACGGGCCGTACAGCCTGGTGCGAGGAAAGCGGGCCTCCAGCCAGCGGAAGAGCGCCTCGTGCCGCGTGTGCATCCGAAGTGTGATCTGCGGCTGTCTCCCGTCGCCGCCGAACGATCCCTCGCCGATCAGTACGCCGACGAACAGCCCTTGCTCGAACGGAGACAGATCAGTCATAGCGAAGAATCTGTTTCACCGTCATGAAAAACGTGAAACACCGCGACCGCGGCGCGGCCAAGCTAGCGCTTGATCGGCGCCACGACGAGGTGGCGATCGGGCTCGACGCCCTCGCTGTAGGTCTCGACGCCCTCGCGATCGCGCAGATACTCATGGACGACACGTCGCTCGACCGCGTTCATCGCGTCGAGCGCGACCGGGCCGCCGACGCGAAGCGCCTCGTCGGCCGCCTCGTCGGCGTCGTGCTGGAGCAGTGCCGCGCGGCGCTCGCGGTAGCCCGCGGCGTCGACCGTCACCCGCTTGCGCCCCTCCGCGCCGCGGAAGGCCGCGCGGTAGGCGAGGTGCTGTATCGCATCGATCGTCTGGCCGTGACGGCCGATCAGGAGCCCGAGATCCTCCCCGTCGATCACGGCCGTGACCGCGTCGTCGTCCTCGGAGATCTCGACCTCCGCATCGATGCCGACCGCGTCGAGGATGCGCGACAGCAGCTCCTCGACACGCTCGGACGCCTCACTGCGAGCAGGTGTCACCGACGCCTCCCGGATCGCTTCTTTCTTCTCCGCGCCGAAGGCGGGGGACCGCTCGTCGAGCGGACTGCAGCCTCGTTGGCCTGCGCCTCGGCGGCGGCCTTGCCCTTGCTGCCGGACACTCTGCCGGCCTTCGCACGTCTGCTGCCGCCGCCGCCGGCGTCACCGCCGCCGGACAACGCTGCGGCGCCGGCCGGCGCACCGGCTGTCGCGAGCGCGGCGTTTCTGTTCGGCAGACCGACCGTCTTGCGCACGATCAGCTGCTGCACGATCGTCCAGCAGTTGGTCGTGATCCAGTAGACCATCAGGCCGGCCGGGAAGTTGATTATGAAAGCGACGAAGACGATCGGCAGCGCCAGCATGATCAGGCGCTGGTTTCTGTCCATCGACGCCGTGCTCAGCAGGCCGGAGGCGATCTGCGAGCCGACGTACATCAGGATCAGGACGATCAGGACCGCGCCGGTCGCTCTGCCCGTCAGGTCCGGTATGAAAAGGAAGCTCTCCGCCCCGGGGACCGATCCGGCCTTCGCGAAGTCCGCCGCGCTCGCGCTCGCGCACGCGACCGCGTCCTGGCCGCAGATGTCCAGTCGCAGGTCGGACTGGAGCATGTAGTACAGCGCGATGAAGAACGGGAGCTGGAAGAGGAGCGGGAAGCAGGAGGCGAGCGGATTGACTCTGTTCTCCTGGTAGAACCGCATCATCTCCTGCTGCTGGCGCTGCTTGTCGTTTCTGTACTTCGCCTGGATTCTTCTCAGCTCAGGCGCAAGCAGCTGCAGGCGCTGCATCGACTTGACCTGCTTCAGCGTCAGCGGCAGCAGGACGAGCCGGACGCTGATGGTCAGCAGGATGATCGCCAGTCCCCAGCTGTCCACGAGGCCGTGGAAGAACAGCAGGACCTCGTGCAGCGGGTCGATCAGCGGCTGGAGTATGTTCGCGAAGACGACGGGCATCTAGAAGGTGTCAGGCGCTCGGAGCGGTCGGTCGACGGTGGGGGAAGAGGCGCTGGTCGTGGACGGGGTCGTAGCCCCCATGACTCCACGGATTGCAGCGCATCAGCCGCCAGCCCGCGAGCACCAGCCCGCGCAGTATGCCGTACTCCCTGATCGACTGCGCGGCGTATGCCGAGCAGGTCGGGTGGTACTTGCAGCGGCGTGGCAGGCCGGGCGAGACGAACCGCTGGTAGAAGCGGATCGGCGCGAGCGCCGCTCGCCGCGGCCAGCTCATCTTCTCTCCCCGGCCGCGCGCTCGCGCGCCTTGGCGATCAGCTCTGCCAGCGCGGCTCTGATGCCGTCGAGGCCGTCGCGCTCGGCGACGACGCGCGCCTCCGGCCGGGCGACGACGACGATGTCGACGCCGTCCGGAAGACCCGACGACTCAGACGCGAACGCCTCCCGCAGGAGGCGCTTGACGTGATTGCGTTCAACGGCGCCGCCGACTCTCTTGGAGACGGAGACGCCAAGGCGCGGCTCGCCCTCCTCTGCGCGAGGGAAGGCGTACAGAACAAGGACGCGATTGGCGATCGAGTGTCCTTGACGGAAGACCCGGTCGAACTCTGCGCTGCGGGACAGACGTCCCCGCTTGCTCCGCCGGGCAGCGACGCCCGGCCGCGCGCTCATCAGACGGTGAGGCGCTTGCGGCCCTTGTCGCGGCGACGCTTGAGCGTGGCTCGACCGGCGCGCGTCTGCATCCGCTCACGGAAGCCGTGGGTGCGTGCGCGCTTGCGCTTCTTGGGCTGATAGGTGCGTTTCATGGCTCACGTTTCCCTGTTCGAGGGGGCACGCAAGTATACGCAGGACGCCGGGCGGGACCCCGTTCGCCTCCGCGACCCATACAACGCCGCCCGGACAGCGCCGGTCGCGCGGCCCGTTCGACGGCGCGTCGGCGAGCCCCGATTCAACAGGTTTGCGAACAGGCCTTCAACAGCTGTCGACAACCCGCGGATCGGCCGCTCCTCAACCTTTTTCCCGCGATTTGCGCACTCCCCTCCGGGGTGCTGGCAGACATGCCGGGCATGCCGTCCGGCCACTGCTATATTCGCCGCCCCCCCGGGGTCTCCCGGACCCCTCCATCCCCCTCCCCAAGCCTCCGACGAGGAGTCGGCCGACGACGCCTGTGCACACGCAGCTCGAGCACACCTGGTCCCAGATCCAAGCCGAGCTCCGGCGTTCCGTCACCGACTCGACCTACCACCTCTGGCTCGCGCCGCTGCGCGTCCGCGCGCTGCACGGGCAGTCGCTGCTGATCGGCGCGCCCGAGGAGATCCGCACCTGGGTCGCCGACCGCTTCTCGCGCGTCCTGCAGACCTCGGCCGCGGCCGTCCTCGGTCCGGCGACGACGATCGAGGTCGTCTCGCTCGACGACCCGCTCCCCGCCGGCGCCGAGCCGGGACGGGAGGAGGCCGCGCAGCTGGCGGGAGCGCCGGTGCGCCGGCCCGCGGAGACGAGCGCGAGCGCCGACGAGAGCTTCAACCCGAAGTACACCTTCGACCAGTTCGTGATCGGCGACGGCAACCGCCTCGCCCACGCGGCCGCGCTCGCGGTCGCCGAGCTGCCCGGCCAGGCGTACAACCCGCTCTTCATCTACGGGCCGCCCGGGCTCGGCAAGACCCATCTGCTGCACGCGATCGCCAACTACGTGCGCGAGTACGGCGACGGCCTCACGGTGCGGTACACGACGATCGAAGCGTTCACCAACCGCTTCATCCACGCGCTCCACTCCTCCAACGTCGACGAGTTCAAGCGCCGCTACCGCGACACCGACATCCTCCTGATCGACGACGTCCAGTTCCTCGAGAGCAAGGCGAAGACCGAGGAGGAGTTCTTCCACACCTTCAACGCGCTCTACGAGACCGGCAGCCAGCTCGTCGTCACCTGCGACCGCATGCCGCGCGACATGAACGCGCTCGCCGACCGCCTGCGCGAGCGCTTCGAGTCCGGGCTCGTGACCGACATCAGGCCGCCCGACCTCGCGACGCGCATGACGATCCTGCGCAAGCGCGTGCAGCACGACGGCGTCCGCCTCGCCGCGCCCGACGCGCTGGAGCCGATCGCCGACCGCATCACGAGCAACATCCGCGCGCTCCAGGGCGCGCTGATCCGCGTCGTCGCATTCCACTCGCTCACGGGCAGACCGATCGACAAGGCGCTCGTGACGCACGTGCTCGACGGCCTCTACCCCGGCTCCTCTCAGCCGCAGAGACGGACCGTCACCGAGATCCAGGAGGCGACAGGCGAGCGGCTCGGCGTCTCCCCGGAGGCGCTGCGCTCACCCGACCGCAGCGCCAGGGTCGCCTGGGCGCGTCAGGTCGCGATGTACCTCTCGCGCGAGCTGACTGACGAGACGCTGCCGTCGATCGGTCGCGCCTTCGGCGGGCGCAACCACACCACCGTGCTGCACGCCTGCCGCCGCGCCACCGAGCGGATGGCGTCCGACTCCGAGGCCTTCGAGCTCGTGCGGGGGCTGACCGCCCGTCTGCAGGAGCCCGATGCCGACCGGGGTTCCTGACAGACTGTTGAGCCTGCCTGCCGGCGCCGATGTGCGCAGCATGCCCGCTACGTGCGGCCTTTTCGACGACTTGTGCACATCTCCTCTGTCCCTATGACGAAGAACATCCTTATCTCGAGGTATCCATCGTGAAGATCTCGGCCGCGCGCGAGGAACTGCTCACCCAGCTTCAGACCGTCAGCCGCGTCGCGTCGACGCGCGCTCAGGCGCTCTCCGGCGTGCAGCTGATCGCCCAGGGCGGCCGCGTCGAGCTGCGCGCGACCGATCAGGAGATCGCGCTGCGCGTGCCGCTCACGGCCCAGATCGAGCGCGAGGGCGTCGTGCTGCTGCCGGCGCGCCTCCTGGTCGACGTCGTCCGCTCGCTGTCGGCACCCGAGGTCTCGCTCGAGCAGCGCCCGGCCGAGCAGGACGTCGAGCTGGTCGCCGGCAACGCGCAGTTCCACATCCGCACGCTGCGCGCGGAGGACTTCCCGCCCTTCCCCGAGCCCGAGCAGGAGGGCAACGTCACCGTCCCGGCGCGCGCCTTCGTCGACACGGTGCTGCGCGTCGCCAACTCGGCTTCGCGCGACGAGACCCGCCCGGTCCTGACGGGCATCATGGTCTCGGCCTCCGAGCGCGAGCTGCGGATGGTCGCGACCGACTCCTACCGGCTCTCCGTCAAGGAGACGCAGCTGGAGCACCCGCTCGTCGGCGGCTTCGAGGCGAACGTGCCGGCGCGCGCGCTGCAGGAGCTGGCGCGCCTCGTCCAGCAGGTCGACGGCGAGACGCTGACGGTCGGCGTCCGCCAGAACCAGGTCGTCTTCCAGATCGGCGAGGTGATCCTCTCCTCGCGGCTGATCGAGGGCCAGTTCCCCAACTACCGCCAGCTGCTGCCCGAGACCTACGAGCACGAGCTGACGCTCGCCGGCGGCGAGGTGACCGACGTCGTCCGCCGCATCAGCCTGCTGGCGCAGAAGAACGCGCCGCTGCGGCTGTCGTTCGCGCCGGGCGAGCTGACGGTGTCGTCGCAGACGCCGGACATCGGCGAGGCGAGAGAGTCGCTGCCGGTCGCCTTCCAGGGCGAGCCGTTCGAGATCGGCTTCAACCCGGACTTCCTGCGCGAGGGCCTCGAGTCGGTCGGCTCCAGCGACGTGCTGCTGAAGCTGATCAGCCCGCTGCGGCCGGGCCTGATCCAGTCGGCGGAGGACAGCGGCTTCCTCTACCTCATCATGCCGATCCGCCTGAACGTGTAGCGCTGCGCCGATGCGGGTGGTGCGCCTGTCGCTGCGCAGCTTCCGCAGCTACGAGAGCGCCGACGTCGAGCTGGGCGCCGGGCTGACCGTCGTCACCGGCCGCAACGGCGCCGGCAAGACGAACCTGCTCGACGCGCTGTACTTCGGCTGCACCGGGCGGTCGGCGCGGACGACCAACGACCGCGAGCTGGTCCGCTTCGGCGCGAGAGTGACGCGCGTCGAGGTCGAGACGGTCGCCGACGACGGGCCGCACAAGCTGAGCGTCGGCTTCGAGGCCGGGCAGCCGAAGCGGCTGACGGCCGACGGCGTCCGCGTCGAGCGGCTGCTCGACGTGCCCGGCCGGCCGCTCGTCAGCGTCTTCCTGCCCGACCGCCTGGAGCTGGTGAAGGGGACGCCGTCGCTGCGGCGCTCGCACGTCGACCAGGTCGTCTCGGCGCTGTGGCCGGCGCGGACGACGACGCGCCGCGGTTATGCACAGGCGCTCGCACAGCGGAACGCGTTGTTGACACGGATCCGCGCGGGCGCCGCCTCGTCCGCGTCACTGGCGGCGTGGGACCGGGAGCTGGCCCGCCACGGGATCGCGCTGATGGCCGACCGCGCGGCTGCGATCGAGGCCGTCGCCGACCGCTTCGGCGCGATCGCCGCAGACCTCGGACTCGACGGCGACCCGGCGGTGGCGTACAGACCGCGCTCGAAGGCGGCGGATCCGGACGGCCTCGTCGCCGAGCTGGAGGAGCGGCGCCAGAGCGATCTCGAACGCGGCTTCAGCGGGCACGGGCCGCATCGCGACGACCTCGCGTTGACGCGCGAGGGCCGGGAGTTGCGCGCCTACGGCTCCCAGGGCCAGCAGCGGCTCGCGCTGCTGGCCCTGCTGCTGGCCGAGCGGGAGGCGATCGCCGCGACGCGCGACGCCGTACCCGTCATGCTGCTCGACGACGTGATGAGCGAGCTGGACAGAGAGCGGCGCGGGCGGCTGGTCGAGCTGCTGCGCGGCGTCGGGCAGAGCGTCGTGACGACGACCGACCTCGAGCACGTGCCGGGCGCCGAGGGCGCCGACGTGCTGCGGTTGCGGGTCGTCGACGGCGAGGTGCTCGGCGACGACGACGGCGCGGAGGCGGCGTGAGACGCCGGGGTCCGCGGCCGATCGGGGAGGCCGTCACGGCGCTCCAGCGCTCGCTTGCGCCGGCGACGGTGCTGGCGGAGGTGCAGCGGGCGTGGCCCGCCGCGGTCGGCGAGGGGATCGCCGCGAAGGCCGCGCCGGTCTCCGAGCGCAGCGGCACCGTGACCGTCGTCTGCGAGGCATCCGTGTGGGCCAACGAGCTCGATCTGCTCGCGCCGATGGTGATCGAGCAGCTCAACGCCGCGATCGGCCGCCCGGCCGTCAGAAAGCTCAGATGCGTCACGGGGACGGCCAGAGGCCGCCGCGGGGCCTGAATCGGGCCCTTCCGCACCGTCACTTTTCTTCACATTTGCAGGGATTTCTCAGGCCCGGCCGGTCGGTTTCGGGCCGGCCGCTGTGCTATTCTTCAGATCACCTGCCTCTTCACGCCCCGGCGCGCCGTGCTCTTGCGCGGGTCCGGGGCGTTGCAACGTCATCGGAGGATCGTTGGCCACCGACAGACCCGCGGCTGACAAGCCGAACCCCTCGCCCACTTACGACGCTCAGGACATCACCGTCCTCGAAGGACTCGAGGCGGTCCGCAAGCGTCCCGGCATGTACATCGGCTCGACCGGCATCCGCGGCCTCCACCACCTTGTCTACGAGGTCGTCGACAACTCGGTCGACGAGGCGCTCGCCGGTCACGCCAGCGAGGTCCACGTCACGATCCACCCGGACAACTCGATCACGGTCGTCGACAACGGCCGCGGCATCCCCGTCGCCGTGATGGAGAAGGAGGGCAAGTCGGCCCTCGAGGTCGTGCTGACCGTCCTCCACGCCGGCGGCAAGTTCGGCGACGGCGGCGGCTACAAGGTCTCCGGCGGCCTCCACGGCGTCGGCGTCTCGGTCGTCAACGCGCTCTCGGAGAGACTGCGCGTCGAGGTCCGCCGCGACGGCTTCGTCTGGTCGCAGGAGTACGTCCGCGGCGCCCCGCAGAGCGAGATCGTCAGAGGCGAGCCGACGACGGCGACCGGCACGACGACGACCTTCCTGCCCGACGACGAGGTCATGGAGACGCTCGACTTCGACTTCTCCACGCTGGAGGAGCGCCTGCGCGAGACGGCCTTCCTGACGAGAGGCCTCGCGATCTCGCTGACCGACGAGCGCGGCGAGGGCAGAAGAGTCGCCTTCCAGTACGACGGCGGCATCCAGGACTTCGTCGCGTACCTGAACGAGAACAAGGACCCGGTCCAGAGAAAGATCGTCTACTTCTCGAGCGAGTCCGACGAGGGCGCGGTCGAGGTCGCGATGCAGTGGAACTCCTCCTACCAGGAGTCCGTCTTCTCGTTCGCGAACAACATCAACACGCACGAGGGCGGCTCGCACCTCTCCGGCTTCCGCTCGGCGCTGACCCGCACGCTGAACAAGTACGCGCGCGAGAGACAGCTGCTGAAGGAGAGAGACCCGAACCTGGCCGGCGAGGACGTCCGCGAGGGCCTGACGGCCGTCGTCTCCGCGAAGCTCTCCGAGCCGCAGTTCGAGGGCCAGACGAAGACCAAGCTCGGCAACCCCGGCATGCAGGGCCTGACCGAGTCGATCGTCAACAAGGGCCTCGACGAGTTCCTCGAGGAGAACCCGGCCGACGCCCGCGCGATCATCCTCAAGGCCGTCCAGGCGGCGCAGGCCCGCTCGGCCGCGCGCAAGGCGCGTGACCTGACGCGGCGCAAGTCGGCGCTGGAGAACTCCCGCCTGCCGGGCAAGCTGGCCGACTGCTCGGTCAAGGACCCGTCGCTGTCGGAGATCTTCATCGTCGAGGGCGACTCCGCCGGCGGCTCCGCCAAGCAGGGCCGCGACCGCGCGACCCAGGCGATCCTGCCGCTGCGCGGCAAGATCCTCAACGTCGAGCGGGCCCGCATCGACAAGGTGCTCAGCAACGCCGAGATCCAGGCGCTGATCACCGCGATCGGGACCGGCGTGCGCGACGACTTCGACCTCGAGAAGGCGCGCTACCACAAGATCATCCTGATGACGGACGCCGACGTCGACGGCGCCCACATCCGCACGCTCGCGCTGACGCTGCTGTTCCGCGAGATGCTGCCGCTGATCGACGCGGGCTTCGTCTACATCGCCAAGCCGCCGCTCTACAAGCTGAAGGCGGGCAAGACGGAGCGCTACATCGAGAAGGACTCCGAGCTGGAGGAGATCCTCCTCTCCGACAAGCTCGAGAGATTCTCCGTCTTCGACCGCACCGGCGAGGAGACGAGACTGACCGAGGCGCGTTGGAAGCGCTTCACCCGCCTGCTGAAGCAGTACGGCGGCTGGGCCTCCGCGCTGCGCGCGCTCTCGCGCCACGACGTCGTCGACTTCCTGCACGAGTCCGGGATCCTCGAGGCGCACGTGACCGACCAGGAGGCCCTGGTCAGACTGCTCCAGCAGCCCCAGGCCGACGGCGCCGCCTTCGACGTCGAGCTGGTCGAGACGGGCGAGGACGAGCTGACGGTCCGCTCGGTCGAGCGCAGAACCGGCCACGCGCGCACCCGCCACGTGCGCCGCTCGATGCTGCAGGCGAACGAGTACCGCCAGCTGGTGCGGGTCCACGAGCAGCTCGTGCAGGCCGTCGGCTCGCCGCCGTTCGACATCCGCCTCGGCGAGCACCGCGAGGCCGCCGTCTCCTTCGACGAGCTGCGCACGAAGGTGATGGACATGGCCAGCCGCGGTGTCGAGATCAACCGCTTCAAGGGCCTCGGCGAGATGAACGCCGAGCAGCTGCGCGAGACGACGATGGATCCGGCGACGCGCACGCTGGCCCGCGTGACGATGGAGGACGCGGCCGCCGCCGAGCGCGTCTTCTCGATGCTGATGGGCGATCAGGTCGAGCCGCGACGCAACTTCATCGAGGAGAACGCAAGCCTCGTGACCAACTTGGATGTGTAGATAGATGAGCGCAACCGATCAGCTCAGCGGCGGCAACATCGAGCCGCGCTCCCTCGAAGAGGAGATGAGATCGGCGTACCTCGACTACGCCATGTCGGTGATCGTCGGGCGCGCCCTGCCCGACGTGCGCGACGGTCTCAAGCCCGTCCACCGCCGCGTCCTCTTCGCGATGAACGAGATGGGCGTCCAGCCCAACCGCGCCCGCGCGAAGTCCTCCCGCATCGTCGGCGAGGTGATGGGCAAGTACCACCCGCACGGCGACGCGTCGATCTACGACACGCTCGTCCGCATGGCGCAGGACTTCTCGATGCGCCACATGCTCGTCGACGGCCAGGGCAACTTCGGCTCCGTCGACGACGACCCGGCCGCCGCCATGCGCTACACCGAGGCGCGCCTGGCGAAGATCGCGACGGAGATGCTCCGCGACATCGACGCGGACACCGTCGACTTCGGCCCCAACTACGACGGCAAGAACCAGGAGCCGCTGGTCCTGCCGGCGCGCTTCCCGAACCTGCTCGTCAACGGCGCCGCCGGCATCGCCGTCGGCATGGCGACGAACATCCCGCCGCACAACCTGCGCGAGACCGTCGCCGCGACGATCGCCTACATCGACGATCCCGAGATCGACGTCGACGGCCTCATGCAGCACATCAGAGGCCCGGACTTCCCGACCGGCGGCATCATCCTCGGCGTCAGCGGCATCCGCGACGCCTACGCCACCGGCCGCGGCCGCGTCCGCGTCCAGGCGCGCGCGCACATCGAGCCGCTGTCGCAGGGCAAGGAGGCGATCGTCGTCACCGAGCTGCCCTACCAGGTCAAGAAGGGCGGCGACGGCGGGCTGATCACGAAGATCGCCGAGCTCGTCAACGACAAGAAGATCCCGGAGATCACCGACATCCGGGACGAGTCCGACCGCCACGGCATGCGGCTCGTGATCGAGCTGAAGCGCGACGCGCTGCCGAAGGTCGTGCTGAACAAGCTCTACAAGCACACCTCGATGCAGACCACGTTCGGCGTGAACATGGTCGCGCTCGTCGACAACGTGCCGAAGACGCTCTCGCTGCGCGAGGTGATCGGCCGCTACGTCGACCACCAGCGCGAGGTGATCGTCCGCCGGACGAAGTTCGAGCTGCGCCGCGCCGAGGACCGCGCGCACATCTTGGAGGGCCTGCTGATCGCGCAGGCCAACATCGACGAGGTGATCGCGATCATCCGCGGGTCGGCCAACCGCGACGACGCGCGCGTCAACCTCATCAACAGATTCGAGCTGAGCGAGCGCCAGGCCGAGGCGATCCTGCAGATGACGCTCGGCCGCCTCACGGCGCTCGAGGTCGACAAGCTCAAGCAGGAGCACGCGGACCTGCTCGAGCGGATCGCCGAGCTGCGCGAGATCCTCGGCGACGAGGCGCGCGTGATGGCGATCATCAAGGAGGAGATGCAGGAGATCGTCGAGGCGTACGGCGACGAGCGCCGCACGCAGATCTCCTACGCCGAGGGCGAGATCGACATCGAGGACCTGATCGCCGATCAGCAGATGGTCATCACGATCACGCAGACCGGCTACATCAAGTCGCTCCCGCTCGCGACCTACCGCCAGCAGCGCCGCGGCGGTGTCGGGGTCACCGGGATGGACATGAAGGACGGGGACTACATCGAGCACCTGTTCGTCTGCTCGACCCATGACTTCCTGCTCTTCTTCACCAACCGCGGCAAGGTCTACCGCTCGAAGGTCTACGACCTGCCGGAGGCGTCGCGCACGGCGAAGGGCCGTGCGCTCGTCAACATCCTGCCGCTGCGCGAGGGCGAGCGGGTCCAGTCGGTGCTCTCGACGCGCGACTTCGGCGAGGCGCCGTACCTGCTCTTCGCCACCCGCAACGGCACGGTCAAGAAGACCGAGCTGCAGGCGTACAACACGCCGATCAAGGCCGACGGCATCATCGCGATCAAGATCCGCGAGGACGACGAGCTGGTCGCCGTGCGCCGCGTCGACATCGGCGACGAGGTGATCATCGTCTCGCGCGCAGGCCTGACCGTCCGCTTCAGCGAGGCCGACGCCCGCTCGATGGGCCGTGACACCAGCGGCGTGCGCGGCATGGACGTCGGCGACAGAGGCGAGGTCATCGCGATGGACATCGCGCGCGACGACCAGGACCTGCTCGTCGTGACCGAGAACGGCTACGGCAAGCGGACGAGAATCGACCAGTACCGCAAGACGTCGCGCGGCGCCAAGGGCGTCAGAACGATCAGACTGACCGAGACGAAGGGCGGCCTCGCCGGCGCGCTCGTCGTCCGCGACCACCAGGAGCTGGTCTTCATCTCGCAGTCGGGCATGGTGCAGCGCACCGGCGTGCGCGGTATCAGTCAGCAGGGCCGCGCCGCGACCGGCGTCCGCGTGATGAACGTGCGCGACGACGACAGCGTCCGCGCGATCGCGCTCGTGGTCGAGTCGGCCGAGGACGGCGACGAGACGACGCTGGAGATGGACCTCGGCGTCGACGGCGCCGCGCCGCTCGACGGCGACGGGGTCGTCGCGATCGAGGAGGGCGCCGCCGGCGACGGCGACGCTGCGCAGGACGGCGGAGCGCCCGACGGCGACGATCCGGCCGGCGACGAGGACGCCTGACTCCCTTAGCAGAGTCTGCACAGAGGGCGATGAGGTCTGACATGGCCTCGTCGCCGTCTGAGCGACCCGCTACTCTGGGCTGACCAGAGAAAGGAGGTGGTCCGAAGTTGTCTGACAGTTTTTGCGGGACCCTGGAGGTGTCCGGCCGCTAGGTCGGATGGCTGACCCCGCCTAGCGGAGTCCACACCGAGACACCATCTCGATCGGTGCCAGAGCTGGTCCCACTGGCCCTGACACACCAAGCCGGTCGAGGTCTTGTTCAGCCACAGAATGACGCGAAGGGCGCCTTGTCGAGGGCGCCCTTCGTGCGTTCCGGGGAGAAGAGGCGCTTCCCAGCCGCTCGGACCAAGCGTCGCGAGGCTGGGCGCGGCGGCTGGATGCAGGCGACGTCCCGCGACGAGGGGGAGTCGCGCAGGGAGCGCCGCTCAGTGCGCGAGGTAGCGGTGCCAGGCGCGGGGGATCGTCGGGCTCGCGACCTGGATGAAGACGTTCGGACCCGGGGTGCGCGGCGTCGACTTCGGGATCATGCCGGCCTGGTTGGGCATCGAGTCGCCCTTGCGGCGGTTGCAGGGCGCGCAGGAGGCGACGATGTTGTCCCACGTCGAGCCGCCGCCCTTGGAGCGGGGGATGACGTGGTCGACGGTCAGGTTGCCGCGCGAGCCGCAGTACTGGCAGGTCCAGTCGTCGCGGGCGAAGACGGCCCTGCGGGTGATCTTGCGCCGGTGCGTGTCGCGGGGGACGCGCACGTAGGCCTTCAGCCGGATCACCACCGGCCTGGCGACCGTCGAGCTGCCGGAGTGGAGGACGTGGTCGCCGACCTCCAGCATCTCGGCCTTCTCCTTCAGCAGGAGGATCACCGCACGGCGGACCGTGCAGACGTTGATCGGCTCATACGTCGCGTTCAGGACGAGCACCCGGCCACCGTCACGCCCGCGTCGCTGGTGCTCCAGCGGCGACGCGGACTCGGCTTGCGCTGGTGGTACGGAGGTGGCCATGACGCTGGAGGCAGTGTAGCGGCCCGCGTCGCGGCGCTTGTGACCATCCGTGCATGATCCCGGAGGCGGTCGGGTGGCCGTCCGCTCGCTGCCGAGCGCGGATGTGGACGGGCGGTGGGCGACGCAAGCGACGACCGGCAAGTGGTGCGTCGGGAGCGTCCGCCCCGGCGCGGAGGCGCTCAGGCGGCCGGGAAGGAGCCGAGCACGCGCAGGTGCTCGACGTGGCCGCGCAGGGCGGCCAGCGCCTCGGCGACCGGACCCTCGTCGGCCCGTCCCTCGAGGTCGAGGAAGAACATGTAGCGGCCGAGGCCCTGCTTGCGCGGGCGCGACTCGATCCGCGTCAGGTTGACGCCGCGGAAGGCGAGCTCGGAAAGGCAGCGGACCAGCCAGCCCGGCGCCTCGGCGCCCATGCCCCAGAAGACCAGCGCCGTCTTCCACGGGCCGTGCTCGCCGGCCGGGGTCCCCTCGGGCGCCAACCAGACGAAGCGGGTCTCGTTGCCGGCGAGGTCGTCGACGCCGGCGCGCAGCACCTCGCAGCCGTACTGCTCGGCGGCCAGTCTGCTGCCGAGCGCGGCGGCGCGGTCGCCCTCGCCGCCCTCGGCGACCAGCCGCACCGCCTCCGCCGTCGAGCTGACGGTGCGGACGCCGGCCTGCGGGAGGCGGGTGCGGAGGAAGTGGGCGCACTGTCCGATCGGCTGGGGATGCGAGATGACCGTCTCGATCGCGCTCAGCTCCAGCGGCGTGCGGGCGATCAGGCAGGTGTGGATCGGGTGGATCGCCTCGCCGACCATCGTGACCTGCTCGGCGTCGAGCACGAGCGCGTCGAGCGTCGCGTTGACCGAGCCCTCGATCGCGTTCTCGATCGGGACGAGCGCGCGGTCGACCTCGCCGTCCTGGACTGCGACGACGCAGTCGTAGATCGTCGCGAGCGGGACCTGCTCCCAGCCCTCGCCGCCGATCGCCGGCAGGGCGCCGAGAAGCGCCTCGTGGGAGTTGGTGCCCTCCGGGCCGAGATAGCCGACGCGCATGGGCGCGAGCCTAGCTGCTGGGAGCCGGCCGCGGCTGTGCGGAGGCGGCTCGAGCAATCGTGGCCCGCGCAGGGCGCGGCGGCCGGAGTAGGGCCGCGGCCGTGCCGGGGACGTCGGGGTGAAGGCGCCTCAGGCCGGCGACTCTGGCAGGCTGCCGCCATGCCCGCTCTTCCCAAGGCCCTGCGCCGCCTCACGCCCGATCGGCTGCGCGACGACCCGCGCCTGCGAGGACTCGCCGTCGGCGCGGGCGTGATCCCGCCGCGGGCGCTGCACTCCCCGGCGGAGGCCGAGGTGATCGCGCGCCTCGCGCGCGAGGCGTCGGTGGCGGTCGAGATCGGCGTCTACGAGGGCGCGTCGGCGGCCGTGCTGTGCGCCGCGCTCCCGGCCGGGTCGGCGCTCCACCTGATCGACCCGTTCGTCGACGCGACCGGGCACGCGCTCCCGCCGGGCTGGGGCGCGACCGAGCAGGCGACCCGGCGGGTCGTCGAGCGGGCCCGCAAGGCGCGCGGCGCCGACGCGCCGTCGGTCCACTGGCACCCGATCCCGAGCGCCGACGCCGGGCGCGGCTGGCAGACGCCGGTCGACCTCGTCTTCGTCGACGGCGACCACAGCGAGGAGGCCTGCGGCCTCGACTGGGAGCTGTTCCACCCGCACGTCGCACCGGGCGGCGTCGTCTCCTTCCACGACGCGCGGCTGTCGCAGCCCGGCGGCGACGGATCGCCTGGCCCGACGGCGGTCGTCGACCGGCTGTTCCGCGGCGCCGGCGCCATCGGCGGATGGGAGATCGCCGACGAGACCCACCGGCTCGTCACCGTCCGCAAGCTCGGCTGAGCAGGGCACGCCGGCCGTGCAGCGCCCGAGCGAGCGACCCGCCGACGGTGACCGGCGCGGGCAACCGCTCGTCCGCCTGGCTCGGTCGCGGCTCGACGACGCGGGCGGCGGTCAGTCGCGGTCGTCGTCCGCGGGCTCGTCGTCGCCTTCGAGCGCGAGGCGGACCGCCTCGGCCTCCTCGGGCGAGAGCGCGACGACGTGGCCGACACCGGCGCGGACCTGCTTGGCGTAGAGGCGACCGGCGTCGCGGTGCATGATCGACGACAGCACGACGCCGTTGCGGCCGGCGTCGAGCAGCGCGATCGAGGTCGACTGGTGGCCGGTCATCTCGCCGTAGGCGTCGTAGCGGACCAGCGCGCTGTGCGAGATCGCGCCGTCGAGCCGGCCCTCGGCCGCGTCCATGCGCGCGTGCAGCCGGCCGGCGGCGTCCTCCATGAAGGCGTGCAGCGAGCGGAACTCGCGCTCCAGGCCGGCGGCGTGGTCGACCAGCTCCTGGCGGCCGTAGTCGCCGAGCACGACGCGCTGGTCGCGCCGCAGCCTGCGCAGCGAGACCGTCGCGACGGTCGCGACGACGAGCGCGACGACGGCGACGGCGCAGCCGGCGATGGCCACGATGCCGGTCGTGCTCGTCAGCTCCTCCACGTCGCGCGACCTACTCGAACAGGGCGTTGTACGTCGCGGTGTTGTTGTCGAGCGATCTCTCGCCGCCGACGCCCGCGATCGTCACTCTGATCTCTGCCACGCCGCCGGTCGGCGGCGACTGTCTGAAGGCGACCTGCGCGGTCGCGGCCTCGCCGGCGCTCGTCGTCGGGACGACCGTCGAGGCGGTGATCGGCGTGCCGCTGGAGCCGGAGATCGTGACGTCGACTCTGACGTTCTGCTCGTCGTGCTCGCCGCCGTTGGTGAAGGCGACGTCGAAGGTCGGCGGCGGGCTGGCCGGCAGCGTCGCCGAGCCGCCCGGCTCGAGCGTCGTGCCGCCGACGCTGACCGAGTCGAGCTGGTGGCCGTGGAGGCCGGGCGCGACCTCGCCGTCGTCGGTCGTGTCGGTGCCGGTGCCGCTGGCGCCGAGCAGCGCGGCGACGTTCTCGGGCGCCATCAGCGTGAAGTTGTCGCCGTACAGGAAGGGCGCGTAGGCGGCGACCTGCTCGCCGTCTCTGCCGTCGTAGCTGGCGGCGATCCCGTCGTCCTCCAGGGCGCGCAGGATCAGCGGCGCGACGCGCTGCGAGTAGACGACGTCGGAGGCGTTGAACGCCTGCATCTGCGCGGCGATGTCGTCGACCGCCTGCCCGGCCTGCGCCGATCTGCTGATTGCCGCCTGGACGCGGTCGGCGATCTGCTGGACGCCGTCGTGACGCAGCGACAGCACCAGCTTCAGGTTGTGCTGGGCGTCCGCCATCTGGTCGGGGACGTCGAGGCCCTCTGCCTGCTCGAGCTGGCTCTCGGCGACGACCCGCAGCTGGTTGATCGTCGTCGTGACGTCCTCGCCTCTTCTGTTCGCGGCGCCGTCGAGCGCCGCGAACAGCGGCGTCGCGACCTGCTCTCTGGACTGCTCGACGAGAGTCCGCACCTCGCGGTTGTAATCCTTGAGGGCCTGCTCCCGACGACTGCCGACGCATCCGCGCACCAGCACGACCATCAGCACGAGCACGACGACGACCGCCCCGGCGGCGACCAGACGGCGCACCAGCAGCGTCTGCTCGTCGGTCGGCGGGCGGCGGCGGGCGCCTCCTCCTCCACCGGACGGAGGGCGGCGCTGACGTGTTGTGCGCGGCTCGTCAGCCTCGTCGAAGAACGACAAAGATCATGCTCCTTGCGGGAAGCGGAACGTTCAGTATGACCAGGCCGACGGCCGGACAATCGACCGCGAGACCTCCGCACGAGGTTCGACGCGCAGCAGGGAGTGCCTGCAAAACGTGGAAAGTCGCAACGTGAGCCGGACCGACGCACCGACCGCGCGGCTCCCCGGCCGCGGCGAGCAGCAGCTCGTGCTGGAGCGCTACCGGCTCCTGTCGCAGCTGGGATCCGGCGCGTTCGGGGTCGTCTGGCGGGCCTACGACGAGCGCCTCGCGCGCGAGGTCGCGGTGAAGGCGATCGCGCTCGACCACGCCTCCGGCCGCGCCGAGCAGGAGGCGCGCGCGGCCGCGCGGCTCGCGCATCCGGCGATCGTCACGCTCTACGAGGCCGGCGTCGAGGGCGGCACGACCTACCTCGTCACCGAGCTGGTGCGCGGCGGCACGCTCGCGCAGCTGCTGCACGAGGGGGCGCTGTCGGACCTTGACGTCGCCGAGATCGGGATCTCGCTCTGCCAGGCGCTCGCGCACGCCCACGCGCAGGGCGTCGTCCACCGCGACGTCAAGCCCTCCAACGTGCTCGTGCCCGAGACGCCGCACGCCGACGGCGCCGAGGCCGGCGGCTCGTGGTGCAAGCTGACCGACTTCGGCGTCGCGCGGATCGTCGAGGGCGCCGACGCGCAGGCGCTGACGCGCACCGGCGACGTCGTCGGCACGCTCGCGTACATGGCGCCCGAGCAGGCGGAGGGGAAGGAGGCCGGCGCGCCGGCCGACCTCTACGCCGCCGCGCTCGTCCTCTACGAGGCGTTCAGCGGCGTCAACCCGATCCGCGGCGGCACCGCCGTCGCGACCGCGCGCAAGCTCGGGGCGACGCTGCCGCCGCTGCAGCGCCAGCGGCGCGACCTCCCGCCGGAGCTGTGCGAGGCGATCGACCGCGCCCTGCTGCCCAAGCCCGGCCAGCGCGGCACCGTCGCGCACCTCCACCGCGCGCTCAGAGCGGCGCTGCCGCAGCTCGGCGACGAGCCCGGGACGGTCGTCGCGGCGCCGGTCGAGCGGGTCGCGACGGCGCTGACGCAGGTCGCGGAG
>JAEXXR010000350.1 GCA_023405705.1 Actinomycetes bacterium | reverse complement strand
TCGCCGTCCGCGCCCGCGACGGGATCGTCGCGCTGCTGGCCGGCGCCGACGACGACCTCGCCGACCTCCCGCTCGACACCGAAGGGCTCGCGCCGTTCCACGCCCGCGTCTACGCCGCGGCCCGTCGGATCCAGCCGGGGGAGACGACGACCTACGGTGCGCTGGCGGACGCGCTCGGCGCCGACCGCGGCGCCGCCCGCGCCGTCGGGCAGGCGCTCGGCGCCAACCCGTGGCCGATCGTCGTCCCCTGTCACCGCATAACGGCCGCCGGCGGCAGAACCGGCGGCTTCTCCGCGCCGGGCGGCGTCGCGACGAAGCTGCGGATCCTCGACGTCGAGCGCGTCCACGCCAGCGGCGATCCGACGCTCTTCTGAGTTACGATTGGCAATCCCGCAAAGCCGACCGGCTATCGGGAGAACCTCTCCAATCACTCACGAGGAAGCGAAGCTCCTTTCATGCGTCCCACACGCCGTCACGCCGTCGCGCTGCTCGCGGCGGCCGCGCTGCCGCTGACGATCGCCGCCTGCGGGTCCGACGACGAGTCGGACACGACCGCCTCGACCACCGCCGGCGGCGCCGCCACGACGGCCGCGCAGACCTGCGACAAGGCGAACCTGGCGCTCGTGAACGACGGCGTGCTGACCGTCGCGACCGACAGACCGGCCTACCCGCCGTACTTCGAGGACGACGACCCGACCAACGGCAAGGGCTTCGAGAGCGCCGTCGCCTACGCGATCGCCAAGCAGCTCGGCTTCGCCGAGGACGAGGTCAGATGGGTCGTGGAGCCGTTCAACTCCTCCTACGCGCCCGGCCCGAAGCGCTTCGACTTCGACGTCAACCAGATCTCGATCACGCCGCAGCGCGCGAGAGCGGTCGACTTCTCCTCGCCGTACTACACGGCCCCGCAGGCGGTCGTCGCGCTGAGAGACGGCGACGCCGCGAGAGTGCAGAGCCTGGAGGACCTGAAGGACGTGCAGATCGGCGTCCAGATCGGCACGACCAGCCTCGACGCGGTCACCGCCAGCGTCGCCCCGAGCAAGCAGCCGAAGGTCTTCAACGACTCCAACGACGTCGTCCGCGCGCTCAAGCAGGGCCAGGTCGACGCCGTCGTCGTCGACCTGCCGAGCGCCTTCTACCTGACCGCCGCGCAGGTCCCTGAGGCCGCGATCGTCGGCCAGTTCGAGGCGCCGGGCGGCGACGAGTGGGGCGCGCTGCTGCAGAGAGGCTCCGAGCTGACGCAGTGCGTCTCGGGCGCCGTCGACGAGCTGAGAGACAACGGCACGCTCGACAGACTCGCGCAGCAGTGGATGGGCGAGGCGGCCGGCGCGCCCGAGCTGCGCTAGCGCCCGGGCCGACCGCACCCCGCCAGGGCACGACGGCGTTGTCCGCCATCGACCAGAGCGATCGCCGGGCCGTCCGCGCCGCCGCCAGACGGCAGCGCGAGCGGCGCGGCTTCCTGATCGCGCTCGGCTCCTCGGTCGTCGTGCTCGGCGGCCTCGCGCTGCTCGTCCTGACCAGCCCCGGCTGGCCGGACGTGCGCGAGACGTTCTTCTCCTGGCAGGCGTTCCGGACCAGCTTCCCGGAGGTCCTGAGCGGGTTCTGGCTCGACGTCAAGCTGTTCCTGATCGTCGAGGCGATCGTGCTCGTGCTCGGCCTGCTGATCGCCCTGGGCCGCACGACGCAGTCGCCGGCGCTGTTCCCGATCCGGCTGCTGCTCGCCGTCTACACCGACGTGATGCGCGGCGTCCCGACGATCCTGCTGGTCTACCTGATCGGCTTCGGCATCCCGGCGCTGGCGCTCAGCGGCCTGCCGAGCGACCCGGTCGTCCTCGGCGGCGCGGCGCTCGCGCTCGCCTACTCGGCCTACGTCGCCGAGGTCTACCGCGCCGGCATCGACTCGGTCCACCCGTCGCAGCGGGCTGCGGCGCTGGCGGTCGGGCTCAACCGCTTCCAGGCGCTGCGCTTCGTCGTGCTCCCCCAGGCGGTCAGACGGGTCGTGCCGCCGCTGCTGAACGACTTCATCTCGCTGCAGAAGGACGTCGCGCTGATCTCCGTGCTCGGCCCGTTGGAGGCGTTCCGCGTCGCCCAGATCGAGGCCTCCTCGGACTTCAACTACACGCCGCTGATCGCGGCGGCGCTGCTGTACATCTGCGTCACGGTGCCGCTGGCGCGGTTCGTCGACCGGATGCAGGCGCGCAGACGCAAGGCCCAGTCGGCCGAGGCGGTGACGGCATGAGCAGGCCGGTGATCGAGGTCCGCGGCGTCACGAAGTCCTACGGCGAGATGCCGGTCCTGCGCGGGATCGACCTGGCTGTGAGAGAGCACGAGGCGGTCGCGCTGATCGGCGCTTCCGGCTCGGGCAAGTCGACGCTGCTGCGCTGCATCGACCTGCTCGACGAGATCGACGACGGCGACGTGCTGATCGACGGCGAGGTCGTCACCGACCCCTCCGTCCAGCCGCATGGCGTGCGCAAGAGACTGGGGATGGTCTTCCAGGCGTTCAACCTCTTCCCGCACCTGACCGTGCTCGACAACGTCACGCTCGCGCCGCGTCGCGCGCACGGCGTCTCGAAGGCGCAGGCGGAGGAGCGGGCGCGCGAGCTGCTCGCCCGCTTCGGCCTCGCCGGCCGCGAGGAGGCCTACCCGGACCGGCTGTCCGGCGGTCAGCAGCAGCGGGGCGCGCTCGCCCGCGCGCTGGCGCCGAGCCCGCGCGCGCTGCTGCTCGACGAGGTCACCAGCGCGCTCGACCCCGAGCTGGTGGGGGAGGTGCTGGAAGCGGTCCGCGAGCTGAAGGCGGAGGGGATCACGATGCTGCTCGCCACCCACGAGATGGGCTTCGCGCGCGAGGTCGCCGACGAGGTCTGCTTCCTGCACGAGGGCCTGATCGTCGAGCGCGGCGTGCCCGAGCAGATCTTCACCGCCCCGCGGCAGCCCGAGACCCAGCGCTTCCTCAGACGCCTGCTCGACGCCAAGCGCGTCTGAGCAGGGTGGGGGAGCGCGCGCGCTCGGGCCCGGCGCGTCCGGCCCGGGTCGCTAGGCGGCGAGCAGCTCGGCGAGCTTGCCGCTCTTGTCGGCGGCGTAGAGCTGGTCGAAGCCGCCGATCGGCTGCTGGTCGATGATGATCTGGGGGAAGGTCATCATCCCGGTCAGCTCGACGAGCTTCGCGCGTCCGTCGGGGTCGCGTGCGAGATTGATCTCCTCGAACGGCAGCTCCCGCTTCTCCAGCAGCTGCTTCGCGCGGACGCAGTAGGGGCAGAAATCGGTCGTGTAAAGCGTGATCTTGGCCATTACTTCACTGAATATAGCGACCTCTGTCGAAATGTCCGACGATCTCTGCACAGAGGCGCGCGGGCCGGCAGGCGAGGGGCGGCGCGCAGGACGCGGCGACCGCGCGGCGACGCGCGGCGGCGACGAGGCGACACGCCGGAGCGCCGACCGATGAGCGGCCGCTCGCTGCGCACCGAGGCGATCGTGCTGCGCTCGATCCGCTACGGCGAGGCCGACCGGATCCTCCACCTCTACACGCCCGACCACGGCCGCCTCGGCGCGATCGCGAAGGGCGCGCGCAGAACGCGCAGCCGCTTCGGCGCGCGGCTGGAGCCGTTCTTCCACCTCAGAGTGAACCTCCACCTCAGCCGCGGCGACCTGCACACGGTCACGAGCGCCGACACGCTCGCCGCCCACGGCAGGCTGCGCGAGCGGGCCGACACGCTCGACGCCGCCGCGCGCGGCTGCGACGCGGTCGCGCGCCTGTTCGAGACCGACGACCCGAGTCCCGCGGTCTTCCACCTGCTCGCCAACGAGCTGCGGCTGATCGACGGCGACCCGCACCACGCGCGCCCGGCTGCGCAGCTCGCCTTCCGCCTGAAGCTGCTGGTGGCGGGCGGCTTCACACCGCAGCTCGCCTCCTGCGCGAACTGCGGCGAGAGCGACCACCTCAGCGGCTTCTCGGGCAGCGCCGGCGGCGTCGTCTGCACCGCCTGCGAGGCGTCGGCCTTCCCGCTGACGGAGGAGGCGCACGGCTTCCTCGTCGCAGCGCTGGGGCGGCCGCTGGCGGAGGCACCGGACGCGAGCGAGCGGGCGCTCAAGCAGGCGGAGCGGGCGATCGCGGAGACGGCCGAGCACCACGCGCACGTGCATCTGCGCCCACTTCCGCGTGCCACGCGCCCCGCAAGTGGTCAGACCATTTAGAGTTCCGGGATGACCGAGAGCGGAACCGTTGCTGGTGCACTGACCGACACGTTCGTCTACGACTTCTCACAGGGCTCGCGCGAGCTGCGCGAGCTGCTCGGAGGCAAGGGCGCGAACGTTGCTGAGATGACCCGCATCCTGGGTGCGGAGCGAGTACCTGCTGGCTTCACCATCACGACCGAGGCGTGCGTCGCCTACATGCAGGCGGGCAGACGCGAGCCGGAGCCGCTCGCGGGCCAGGTCGCCGACGCGCTCGGCCGGCTGGAGGCGCTCGCCGGCAAGCGGCTCGGCGACGGCGAGGACCCGCTGCTCGTCTCCGTCCGCTCCGGCGCGCGCGAGTCGATGCCGGGGATGATGGACACGGTCCTCAACCTCGGCCTCAACGACGTCTCCGTCGAGGGCCTCGCGGCGAAGACCGGCAACGCGCGCTTCGCGTGGGACTCCTACCGCCGCTTCGTGCAGATGTTCGGCAACGTCGTGCGCGGCGTCCCCGGCGAGCAGCTCGAGCGGGCGATCAGGGAGGTCAAGGCCGAGCGCGGCGTCACGCTCGACACCGAGCTGGACGTCGAGGCGCTGCGCGAGCTGACCGGCCGCTTCAAGGCGCTCTTCCAGGAGCGGACGGGGGAGGCGTTCCCGCAGGATCCGCAGGAGCAGCTGCGCCAGGCGATCCGCGCGGTCTTCGACTCGTGGATGGGCGAGCGTGCGATCCACTACCGCCGCATCAACCGCATCCCCGACGACTGGGGCACGGCCGTCAACGTCCAGCAGATGGTCTTCGGCAACAAGGGCGACACGTCCGGCTCCGGCGTCGCCTTCAGCCGCGACGAGGTGACCGGCGCGCCCGAGCCCTCCGGCGACTTCCTCCAGAACGCGCAGGGCGAGGACGTCGTCTCAGGCGTCCGCAACACCCGCGAGATCGCCGAGCTGGCCGACCTGATGCCGGAGGCGCACGCCGAGCTGATGGAGATCCTCAGACAGCTCGAGTCGCATTACGGCGACATGCAGGACACGGAGTTCACGATCGAGGAGGGGCACCTCTACATGCTCCAGACGCGCAACGCGAAGCGGCCCGCGCAGGCCGCCGTGCGCTTCGCCGTCGACGCCGTCGATGAGGGCCTGCTCTCCAAGGAGCAGGCGCTGATGACGATCGACCTCTCCACGCTCGACGCGCTCCTGCACCCGACCTTCGACGCCGACGCCGACGTGAACGCGATAGCCCGCGGCGTCGCGGCCTCGCCCGGCGCGGCCAAGGGCGCCGTCGTCTTCACCGCCGATGAGGCGGTCGCGGCGGCGGAGGAGGGGAGAGCGGTGATCCTCGTGCGGCCGTTCACCGAGGCCGACGACGTCGCCGGCTTCCACGCCGCCAGAGGGATCCTCACCAGCGAGGGCGGCAAGGCCTCGCACGCGGCGCTCGTCGCGCGCGGGATGGGGCGGCCGTGCGTCTGCGGCGCCTCGTCGCTGGAGATCGACGTCGAGGCCGGCGAGATCCGCGCGCCGGGCGGGGTCGTCGTCCGCGCCGGCGAGCCGATCGCGATCAACGGCTCGACCGGACTGATCACGACCGATGACGTCCCGCTCGTCGAGGCCGAGTGGAGCCCGCAGTTCGAGCAGGTGCTGACGTGGGCCGACGAGCTGCGCGAGCTCGGCGTCCGCGCCAACGCCGACACGCCCGAGGACGCCGCGCGGGCGCGCGAGTTCGGCGCCGAGGGAATCGGCCTCTGCCGCACCGAGCACATGTTCATGGCCGCCGACCGCCAGCCGAAGATGCGGGCGATGATCATGGCGGAGGGGGAGGAGGAGCGCCGCGCCTGCCTCGCCGAGCTGCTGCCGCTGCAGCAGGAGGACTTCGAGGGCCTGTTCGAGGCGATGGCCGGCGCGCCGGTCTGCATCCGCCTGCTCGACCCGCCGCTGCACGAGTTCCTGCCCCAGCGCCACGAGATCGAGCACGAGCTGGAGGTGCTGCGCGACGCGGGCGCGGAGCTGGGCGGCGCCGGCGGCGGCAAGATCGCCGAGCTGGAGCGGACGCTCGTGCGCGTGAAGACGCTGGAGGAGGTCAACCCGATGCTCGGCACGCGCGGCTGCCGCCTCGGGATCCTCTTCCCGGAGATCTACGAGATGCAGGCGGAGGCGATCTTCGCCGCCGCCGCCGCGGTGCGCGAGCGGAGCGGCAGAACGCCGCTGCTGGAGGTGATGATCCCGCTCGTCGACTACGAGCTGGAGCTGGAGATCCTGCGCAAGCTCGTGATCGACGCCGCTGCCGAGCGCGGCCTGAAGATCGGCGAGCACTTCCTGGTCGGCACGATGATCGAGCTGCCGCGGGCCTGCTTCCTGGCCGACAGCATCGCCGAGCACGCCGACTTCTTCTCCTTCGGCACCAACGACCTGACCCAGACCGCGCTCGGCTTCTCCCGCGACGACGTCGAGTCGAAGTTCATGGGCACCTACTTGGAGCGCAAGATCATCGACCGCTCCCCGTTCGAGACGCTCGACACCCCCGGCGTCGGCCAGCTGCTGCGGATGGGCGCCTGGCTGGGCCGCAAGACGAAGAACGAGCTGAAGCTCGGCGTCTGCGGCGAGCACGGCGGCGACCCCGACTCGATCGAGTTCTTCCACCACTCCGGCATCGACTACGTCTCCTGCTCCCCCTTCCGCGTCCCGATCGCCCGCGTCGCGGCGGCGCGAGCCGCGGCCGCGGAGCGCCTGGCGGCGCAGGGGTAGCGCACGACGTCGCGGTGGCGGGGGCGAGCCGGTGCGTCGCGCCCGCCGCCGTTCCGCTGCCCGTCTCCTCAGGGCCTCGCGAAGCGTGCGCGCAGTGCAGCCTTCGCCGCCGCCGTGCCGGAGAAGCCTGACGGGCTCGCGCTCGGCATCCTCGCGCTGCCCGGCGCGCAGATGACGATGACGTCGAACTCCTCGGGCGTCGCGGCGGCGTTGTAGACGCCGCCGATCCAACCGTCGCCGGCTCTGTTGGGCTGGTCGATCCCGGAGTAGGTGGCCCAGACGTTGACGCTGCCGCTCAGCGCGGTCATCCCCGGCGGGCATCGCACCTCGGCGACGCCGACGTCGCCGGCCGGCGCGAGCGCGGTCACGGCTCGCACCTCGGTCGTGAGCGCCGGCAGTCCTGCTGGGCCCTGGGGGCCCGCCGCACCGGCCGGCCCCGTGGAACCGGTCGCGCCGGGCGGCCCCGCCGGCCCCTGCTGTCCCGTTCTGCCGGCGAGGCTCCGCTTGGCCGACGTGCTCAGGTCGGCAAGGCCGATCGAGCCGTCCTTGATCTGCTTGCCGGTGATCAGCTTCGCAGCGGTCGCCGTCCCGGCGAGCGCGACCGCGAGCACGACGCCCACGACGAGCGCCGTGCGCAGGTGATGCCTCATTGGGGGATGCCCCTCCTGGTCGAGTGGCGGGCACCCTAGTCTCTGGTATGTCGGAGGGCAACTGGAAACAGCGATGTCTGTCCAGGCGGCGATTCGGCCCCTCGCACCGCCCGCTGCCAGAATCAGGGGTGCGATGTCTTCCCCCGCAACGCGCACCCATCCCTCCGGCCCGGTCGCGGATGCGTTCGAGGCGCGGATCCGGCGACAGGAGGAGGCGATGCTGGCGCCGCGGGCGACGCGCTCGTACCCGGCGCAGCGCGAGCGGCCGGAGGAGGCGTGCGGGCTGCGGACGCCGTTCCAGCGCGACCGCGACCGGATCGTGCACAGCAAGGCGTTCCGGCGGCTGAAGCACAAGACGCAGGTGTTCGTGGCGCCGGAGGGCGACCACTACCGCACGCGCCTCACGCACACGCTGGAGGTGACGCAGGTGTCGCGCACGGTGGCGCGCGCACTCGGGCTCAACGAGGACCTGACGGAGGCGATCGGCCTCGGGCACGACCTCGGGCACCCGCCGTTCGGGCACATCGGCGAGGACGTGATCGACCGCTGCGTGAAGGAGCGGTTCGGGCGCCGTTTCCGCCACCACGAGCACTCGCTGCGGATCGTCGAGCGGCTGGAGCGCGACGGGGCCGGGCTCAACCTCACCGCGCAGGTCCGCGACGGGATCGCCGGCCACTCCGGCCGCGCGCCGATGCCGGCGACGCACGAGGGCCGGATCGTCCGGCTGCTCGACCGCGTCGCCTACATCAACCACGACATCGACGACGCCGTCCGCGCCGGCGTGCTGCACGAGGACGACCTCCCGCGCGAGCCGCTCGCCGTGCTCGGCGCGACCGGGCCCAAGCGGATCGACGCGCTGATCCACGACGTCGTCGAGCAGTCGGCCAGAGCCGGCGAGATCGTGCAGGGGGAGGAGGCCGGCGCGGCGATGGCGGCGCTGCGGACCTTCATGTTCGAGCGGGTCTACCTGGGCCCCGCCGCGCGCGCCGAGCACGGCAAGATAGAGCTCGTGCTGCGGACGCTCTTCGACCACTGCATCGCCCACCCCGACCAGCTGCCGCGGCCGCTGCCCGAGCACGACGACGACCTCGCCGCGCGCGTGACCGACTGGCTCGCGGGCATGACCGACCGGTACTGCATCCGCCAGTTCGAGGCGCTCGCAGTCCCCAACGCCTTCGACCCGTGACGCCGTGAGCCGCTACACCGCAGACTCCAAGGACCGCGTCGTCGCCGCCGTCGACATGATCTCGCTCGTCTCGGGACGCACCGAGCTGCGCCGGGCCGGCCACAACTCCTACTTCGGCCGCTGCCCGTTCCACGACGAGCGCACCGGCTCCTTCCACGTCCGCCCGGAGGAGAAGCACTACCACTGCTTCGGCTGCCAGGAGTCGGGCGACCCGTTCGACTTCGTGATGCAGACCGAGGGCCTCGACTTCAGAGGCGCGCTGGAGTCGCTGGCGCAGCGGTTCGGCGTCGCGCTGGAGCTGGAGGACGAGGATCCGCAGGCGAGAATGCGGCGCGAGCGGCGCGACCGGCTCCACTCGCTGCTGGACCGCGCCGCCGGCTACTACGCGCGCTACCTGTGGGAGTCGGCCGAGGCGGCCGGCGCGCGCGACTACCTCACCGGCCGCGGGCTGGAGATCGAGACGCTGAGAACGTTCCGCGTCGGCTACGCGCCGAGCGCGTGGGACAAGATGCTGCTCGCCTCCCGGCAGGCCGGCTTCAGCGAGGACGAGCTGCTCGCGACCGGCCTCGCGCAGCGCTCCCGCCAGCGCCGCGACTCGCTCTACGACCGCTTCCGCGAGCGGATCATGTTCCCGCTCGCCGACTCGCGCGGCCGCGTCGTCGGCTTCGGCGCCCGCGCGATGCGCGACAACCAGCCGCCGAAGTACCTCAACACCAGCGAGGGCGAGGTCTTCCACAAGGGCAGCCAGCTGTTCGGGATCGACATCGCGCGGCGGCCCGCCTCGCGTGCCGGATCGATCGTGCTGGCCGAGGGCTACACCGACGTGCTCGCGCTCCACCAGGCCGGGATAAGAAACGCGGTCGGCGTGATGGGCACGTCGCTGACCGACGAGCAGGCGAGAGAGCTGGAGCGGACCGCCAGAACGCTCGTGCTCGCGCTCGACGCCGACGGCGCCGGCCAGGAGGCGATGGTGCGCGCCTCGCGGATCGCCGCCGGCCGCAGACTGGAGCTGCGCGTCGCGCAGCTGCCGCAGGGGCTGGACCCGGCCGACCTGATCCAGCGCGACGGCGCCGACGCCGTCCGCGAGCGGGTCGGGAGATCGGTCCCGTTCGTCGCCTTCCACGTCGACAAGATCCTCGGCAGAGCGGAGCTGGGCGACGCGGAGGGGAAGGACCGCGCGATCGCCGAGCTGGGACCGGTCATCGCGCCCGTCCCGCCGAGCGTCCTGCGCGAGGAGCTGATCGCCCGGATCGCCGGCCGCCTCGGCCTCTCCGACCAGCTCGCCGCGTCCCTGCTGGAGCGCCACAGAGCCGAGCCGGCGCCGGTGGCGCAGGCGGCGCCTGCGCGGGGCGGCTCCGGTGGGCCTGGC
>JAEXXR010000594.1 GCA_023405705.1 Actinomycetes bacterium | reverse complement strand
GGGTCGGGCAGCTCGGCCATCCGCAGCGGCCGGTCCGGGGCGTCGAGCACCTTCGCGCGCACGCCCCGAGCCTGCCCATCGGCCGGCCGCGCCTACCGCCGCGCGGGCGGCTCCGGCCGGCTACGCCTTCAACTTCTTGCCGGTCGCGAACAGCCAGCTGCTCCAGGCGACCATCACGGCGGCGAGGACGGTCATCACGGCGAGCGACAGCCACACGCTCACGTCGCTGACGCCGAGGAAGCCGTAGCGGACGGCGTCGATCACGAAGAACAGCGGGTTGACGTGCGAGATCTCCTGCCACGGCGAGGGCAGCGTGTCGACCGAGTAGAAGGTGCCGCCGAGGAACGACAGCGGCACGATCACGATGTTCTGGACGAAGCTGGCGTGGTCCCACGACTGCGCGTAGACGCCGACGATCACGCCCAGCGACGAGAAGATCACGAGCGCGAGGAAGACGGCGAGGACGAGCACGAGCGGCTCGCGCACCGGCACGTCGACGACCGGCAGCGCCATCAGCACGAGCACGATCGCGATGATCAGCGCCCGCACCGCGCCGCCGAGCGAGAGGCCGAGGTTGACCTCCCAGCTCTTCATCGGCGAGGCGAGCACGTCGTTGATGTAGCGGTCGAAGCGCGCCTGGAAGACCGACGAGGAGTTGTTCGAGTAGGCCGCCTGGACCATCGCCATCGTCACCAGGCCGGGGACGATGAAGACGTCGTAGTCGATCCCGCCGACGCCGCTGATGCGGCTGCCGAGCGACAGCCCGAAGACGAGGATGAAGAGGAACGACGAGATCACCGGCGCGGCGATCGTCTGCTGCCACAGCTTCGTCACGCGCGAGATCTCGCGCCCGGTCAGCGCGATCAGGCCGCGGTGGCGGTCGAGCAGCCTGGTCGGCTCGGCAGGCTCGGGAAGCGCGGGGGTCGGAAGCGCGCTCATGCCGTCGCCTCGTCTCGGGAAGAACGAGCCCCCTGGGCGAGCTCTTCCGACCGAGTCCAAGGCCTCCGGCCGCCGGACTCGGCCATCGCCTTGACGTAGACGTCGGCGAGCGTGCCGACGCCGTAGTGGGCGCGCAGCCCGTCGGCCGAGTCGCGCGCGAGCAGCTGGCCGCCGCGGATCAGCGCGATCTCGTTGCACAGCTCCTCGGCCTCTTCGAGGTAGTGCGTGGTCAGCAGCACGGTCGTCCCCTCGCCGTGGAGGCGGCGGATGTACTGCCACAGGTCGAGCCGCAGCTCGAAGTCGACGCCGGCGGTCGGCTCGTCGAGGATCAGCAGCGGCGGCTCGTGCATCAGCGCGCGGGCGATCAGCAGCCGGCGGCGCATGCCGCCCGACAGCTTCGGCGCGCGCGTCTGGGCCTTCGAGCTGAGGTCGAAGATCTCCATCATCTCCTTCGCCCGCCGCTTCGCATGGGAGGGCTCCATCCCGTAGTAGCCGCCGTGGTAGAGCAGCGTCTCCTCGACGTTCAGGAAGCGGTCGAGGTTGATGTCCTGCTCGGCGAGGCCGATCAGGCGGCGCGCGCCGGCGACGCGATGGTCGTGGCCGAAGATGCGGATCTCGCCGTCGGTCGTGCGGATCAGGTTGCAGACGGCGCTGATCAGGGTCGTCTTGCCGGCGCCGTTGGGGCCGAGCAGCCCGAAGAACTCGCCGGTCGGGACGGTCAGGTCGAAGCCCTCCAACGCGAGGAAGCCGTCGTCGTAGCGCTTCGTGAGCCCGCGCAGCTCGAGCGCGGGCGGTGAGGTGGTTGCGTGATCCATCACCTTCGAAGGTAGTACAGGTGCTTCGCATCGCGAATTCCACGACGGCGCCCGGTGTCCGGCGCCGTGCGGGGATGTCGCGGCCCTTCGGGCGGGCGGTACCCTCCGTGCCCCTCGTGTTTCCGGTCAACGTCCCCAACGTCCTGACGCTGCTGCGCATCCTGCTCGTGCCGGTGCTGGTCGTCGCGCTGCTCGGGGAGACGGAGAACGGCGACGTGCTGGCGGCCGCCGTCTTCGCCGCGGCGTCGCTGACCGACATGCTCGACGGCTACCTCGCGCGCTCGCGCAACGCGATCACGACCTTCGGCAAGCTGATGGACCCGATCGCCGACAAGCTGCTGATCATCGCGGCGCTCGTCTCGCTGGTCTCCCTGGACCGCGTCGCCGCGTGGGTCGCGATGGTCGTGATCGCGCGCGAGTTCGCGGTCACCGCGCTGCGGATGGCGGCGACCTCGCAGGGCGTCGTGATCTCGGCGAGCTTCTTCGGGAAGCTGAAGACCTGCTTCCAGATCGCGATGGTGATGGCGCTGATCCTCGCCGGCAGCGCGCTGTGGGTCGACCTGCTCGTCTACGTGACGGTCGCCGTCACGGTCGCCTCCGGCGCCGACTACTTCTTCGGCCTTCGGCGGACGCTCGGCGCGCGCGACCGCGCCAAGGCGAAGGCCGCCGAGCGCGCGGCCTCCCGCGGCGGCGCCGAAGGCGCCAGAGCGGCCGGGAGAACGAGCCTTCAGGCGAGTTCTCCCGACCGAATCCGAGCCGCTAGGCGAAGGATTCGGCGCCGTCGAGCCAGGCGCGGCGCGAGAGGTGCGTCGCGGAGTGCTCGCCGGTCTCCAGCTCGCGCCGGACCTCGCCGAGCAGTCCGAACCGCTCCGCGTCGACGTTGTGCTGGTGGATCGTCTCGAGGTTCTTCTGGTGCGCGGAGAAGAAGGTGTCGTCGCCGAGGTGTGGGAAGGTCGCGACGATCCCTCTGACCATCTCGCGCACGCAGTCCTCGACGAAGCGGGGGCGGCGGTGGGCCTTCTCGACGACCGCGCCCTCGTCGGTCCGCTTCATCAGCTCGTAGATCTCCGACGACATCGAGTTCTCGACGATGTCGAGCAGCGTGCGCGCGGGGATGTCCTCGTCGCTGTGCTCGGGGAGGCCGATGTGGAGCGTGCCGAGGCCGCGCTGGTTGTGGGTCGCGACCGGCACGTGCTCGAAGATCCGCTCGACCTCGTCGTCGCTGAAGCCGTCGGCGAGCAGCCGCTCGCGCGAGGCGCCGGCGACGAGCTGCTGGGCGCAGGGGCAGGCGGTCATGCCGGCGGCGGCGACGCCGACGAGCCGGCGCGTGCCCTGCTCGGAGGCGACCGCGGAGCCGAACAGCGTGTAGATCTCCTGCGTCGTGATGCCGGAGACCGGCGCCGCCTTGTGCTCCGGGTAGCGGGCCTCGATCGTCACCTCGGCGCGGCGGGCGCCCTGCCGTTCGCGCACGCGCTCGGCGACGTGCTGGGCGAGCGTCTCGGCGCGGAAGGTCGCCTCGCCGAGGATCACCTCGCCGACGGCGTCGTTGACGACCTCCTCGAAGCGCGACATGTGCGCGCCCTTCTGGCGGGGGCCGAGGTCGACGTAGCACTCGAGCTTCGCCGAGAAGAGCTGCTCTGCGCCATCTTGCCTGATGCGGATGACCTTCTCGACGCCGGTGACGCCGACGCGCGAGAGGCTGACCTCCAGCGGGGGGAGCTGCGCCTGGACGTCAGGCGCCTGGATGCTTGCGCTGCGCGATTGCGTCATGAGAGGCCTGAAGGGTAGCGAGGTCGGCTCGTCTCGCCCCCTTCGCCGCCAAGAAAGGTTGGGGATCGCGGCAAGCTGTGGTATCAATCCGCACCTGGCTGGAAGCCTGCCTCCACGCCGAGGAGCGGGAGAGCGTTGAATGGCTCAGCCCATCGCGACCGTTGTCGCGGACGTAGCGTTCAGTTACGAGGTGCATTGAGGAGAGGGGGGCCTGCCCTGCGCAGGTCCGAATCGCGTCTCGATAGGAACGGCTTATCGTGAGGGAGAAGGCTGCAGTTCTGTTGGCGGACGAGGCTCCGATCGCGGAGATGGAGGAGTTCCGTCAACTGATCGCTGAAGGGCAGGAGCGCGGATACCTGACCTTCGAGGAGATCGCCGCCACGCTGGAAGAGGTGGAGGTCACGAAGGAGCAGGTGCAGGAGTTGCATACGCACCTGGAGGAGAACGGCATCGACGTCGTCGAGGCCGATGGCAAGCCGGCAGTCTCCGCGGCGGGGACCGCGGAGGGGGAGCGGCCGGACACGCGGCGCGGCAACGCGTCGAAGCGCCCGGAGATCGACCTGACGGTCGAGCCGAGCCTCGACTCGCTGCGTCTGTACCTGCGTTCGATCGGCAGAGTCAGCCTGCTGACGGCCGAGCAGGAGGTCCACCTGGCGCAGCGCATCGAGCGCGGCGACATGCAGGCCAAGCAGCAGATGATCGAGGCCAACCTGCGCCTGGTGGTCTCGATCGCGAAGGGCTACCTGGGCCGGGGACTGACGTTCCTCGACCTGATCCAGGAGGGATCGCTCGGGCTGATCCGGGCGGTCGAGAAGTTCGACCATCGTCGCGGCTTCAAGTTCTCGACGTACGCGACCTGGTGGATCCGCCAGGCCGTGACGCGCGCGATCGCCGACAAGGGACGGACGATACGCATCCCCGTGCACATGGTCGAGAAGCTCAACAAGGTCGTCCACGTCGAGCGGCAGCTGGTCCAGTCGCTCGGCCGCGAGCCCTCGCCCGAGGAGATCGCGGCGGAGCTCGAGTGCACCGTCAGAGAGGTCCGGGACATCCTGCGGATGGCCCAGCAGCCGGTGTCGCTGGAGAAGCCGATCGGCGAGGAGGAGGAGTCCGAGCTGGGCGACTTCGTCGAGGACCAGACCGCCGAGTCGCCGTTCGAGCTCGCGTCGGAGAACCTCCGTCGCGACAACGTCCGGCGCGCGCTGCAGGCGCTTCCGCAGCGCGAGCGCGAGGTGATCGAGATGCGCTTCGGCCTCGGGGGAGGCCGCCCGCGCACGCTGGAGGAGGTCGGGCGCGCGTTCAACGTGACGCGCGAGCGGATCCGCCAGATCGAGAACCACACGCTGAAGAAGCTCGAGGCGCTGCCCGAGGCGCAGCGTCTCCGCGACGCCTCCTAGCGGCGCCGCACCGAAGCCGCCGGTCCGCCGTCTCCACGTGAGGCGGCGGGCTCCGGCCGGCCTCGCTACACTTCGCCGGCCTGAATCGCTCGATGGGCGGATGTCCGAGTGGTTAAAGGAGACGGGCTGTAAACCCGTTGGCTCTGCCTACGCAGGTTCGAATCCTGCTCCGCCCACTTCCACGAAGGCCCGGCACCCGCCGGGCCTTCGTCGTTCTCAGGCGCTGTCGCGCGGTCTGGCGATCGCGCTCGGCGTCAAGTCGGGCGGCAGCGCGCAGGCGCGGAGCGCGGCGCGCATCGCCTCCAGCGCGGTCGCCGCGGTCGGCTCCAGCCACAGCGTCCAGCCGAGGCCCTCCCAGCCGACGAACCGGCCGCTCGTGTCGCAGCCGCTCGTGTCGCCGCACTCCTCGGGAGCGAGCGCCGCCCAGCCGATGAGGTCGACGGAGCTGTCGGGGTAGTCGGTGACGGTGCCCTCGCCGTTGGGGGCCTCGCGCGTGACGGTTCGGTGGCGGTTCCAGCGGACGGCGTCGGCGCGCGCGGCGATCCGCGCGACGTCGGCCTCGCGGTCGCGGCTCGGCTCCGTCGCGAGCGCCATCAGGTCGACGCAGACGCGCCAGGTGATCGGCGCGGCGTCGGGCGGACGGTCGCGCCACTCCTCGCCGCGCGGCCGGCGGCGGACGATCGGCTCGGCGG
>JAEXXR010000589.1 GCA_023405705.1 Actinomycetes bacterium | reverse complement strand
GCTGCGGGCCGTCGTCGGGCGGATCGGGCGCGGGCGGCCGTTGCGGCGGCGCGGGCGGCTCGGGAAGCTGCTCCGGTTGGGGCGGCAGCTGAGGCCGTGTCGGCGGCGCGGCCGTGTCGGTCGTCGTGTTCTGCTGGCGGCGTCCGAGGGTGCGGCGCAGCAGCCGGCCGCTGGCGTAGAGGGCCAGCGCGCCGCCGATCGCGCGCGGTTCCTCGCGAGCGCCGGTGGTGCCGGTGACGGCGTGGGAGAGCTGGCCGGTCAGCTGGCGGCGGTAGAGGAAGACGGTCCAGTAGAAGACGGCCTGGAGGCCGAAGGCCATCAGCCAGCCGAGGTTGGACGCGGCGTTGGCGAGCGCGGCGGCGACGGCGAGCAGGACGGCGAGGATCAGGCTGTAGACCGCCTTGCGGACGAGGAACGTCGCGAGCCGTTGGAGCCAGCCGAGGAAGAAGTCGTGGCCGCGTCGGGGGATGACGGCGGCGACGAGCGCGACCGGCGCGAACGCGAGCAGCAGCAGGACGAGGACCTGGGCGAGGATCACCGCGACCGAGAGCGCGCCGATCAGCAGGAAGGCGCCCAGCTCGCCGAGGAAGATCACGACCGCGATCCCGAGCCGCTGGTACTGGCCGCCCTTACCCATCGCCTCCGCGGCCGGCTTGTCGACGGCACCCAGGCGGTAGGTGCCGTCTCTCTTGCCGGGGTCCTCGTCGGGCAGCTTGGAGCTGTCGCCGTCCTTCAGCGCCTCGTACTCGGCGTTGCGCTGGTCGGACTCGAACGGGAACCGCAGGAAGTGCGGCGCGTACTTGGCCGCGTTGTTGACGCAGACCTTGCCGTCGGCTTCGACCTGCTGGCCTTGGCGCAGCTGGCGAGCGAGTTGGGCATCGCGGGCCGGGTTGGGCGAGAGCGGGCGGACCGGGACCGAGACGGGGTCGTCGCTGCCGGCGTCGCGCACGCAGTGTTCGAGTCCGCCGAAGTTCAAGACGACCCAGGGGTCGTAGACGAGCGTCTTGAACAGCTGGTCGCTGACTTGTCGTTTGGCGTCGTCGTGGTCGGTGACGGTGCCGTTGGCCGAGAGCGACAGGAAGGCGCCGGACATCTGGTTGGTCCAGCGGGAGGCGGTGCCGATGGTGCGCTCGGGCTGGGTGACGAACGCGAGCGCGATCGTCACGAACACGACTGAGGTCGCCAGCGCGCCGGCCGTCTCGGTGTAGCGGCGCCGCACAAGCGCGTTCCAGATCGCCCACATGCCGGCGATCAGGACCGCGACGGTCATCCACGCCTGCCCGAAGACGTCGCGGTGGATCGTCCGCACCGCCTCGCTCACCGGCGCCAGCGCCCCGTTGCCGCCGGTCGCGCTCGACCCGTTGACCAGGTCGAGCGAGAACGCAAAGGTGAAGAGGGTGATGACGGCGTTGGCGAGGAACGCGGTCAGCTGCCAGAACAGCTGCGCCAGGAACCACGCGATCGTCGGCGGGATCCCGGAGACGTCGACGCCACTCAGCACCCCGGCCTTGACGGCGTCGAAGTGGTGATCGAGCAGGTAGGAGCCGAGCGGGTAGCGGTCCGTCAGCGCGCCGTCGGGCAGCTGCGAGGCCGGCGCGACGTTGCCGAAGACGTCCGCCGCCTCCGCGGCCGGCAGCACGACCAGCACGACGAGCGCGGCCAGTCCGACCACGACGACTGCAAGGCGGCGGCGGGTCATGCGATCACCGCCTTCGGCGTCGTGTCCAGCGCGGCGAGGAGATCGGGGGCGAGGTCGAATTGCAGCTCGCCGACGCGGCCGTCGAGGTCGCGCATCAGGCAGAGCCCCTGCCGGTAGCCGCGCAGCCGCGCGACCAGCGCCCGGTCGGCCGGGTCGAGGCCGAGCAATCTCAGCGCCTGCTCGGCCTCGCTGTCGGACTCCTGCCCGAAGACGAAGTAGGTCCCGACGAGATCGGAGAGGTCGCCGAGATCGTCGAGCCGCTGCGTCGCCAGCAGCACGGTCGCGTTGAACGCGCGCCCGAGCCGCACCAGCCGGTTGACCAACGACCGGCCCTGCGTCGAGGCGAGCAGGAACCACGCCTCGTCCAACAGCACGACCTTGTGGCGCGTCCGGTCGCCGGCGACGAGCCGCAGCGCGTACGCCGCGACCAACGACAAGGTGGCGACGGAGACGCGTTCGCTGCGGGTGTAGGTCTCGCGCGAGGCGCGCGGGTCCGGGAGCGTCAGGCCGGGCGTGCGGATCGTCGTCACCGGCGACGCCGCCGCCCCAACGTCAGGACGCGAGCCGTCGCCGAAACCGAGGCGGGCGAGGCCGAAGTCGGCCACGACCTCCAGCGCGTCGGCGACATCGCGCGCCGCTTCGTGATCGACGGTGCGGAGCTGGTCGATGATCGCCAGCGAACTGCGCTCGCCCCGGCGGACCAGCTCGCGCACGGCGCGCTGGATCTGGTTCTCCCACGACGGCGGCGGATCGCGCAGCAAGTCGAGGTAATAGGAGGAAGCGAGTTCTTCGCGCAGGTCCTCCAGTCCGATCGCGAGCGGATCGAGCGCGCCGCGGTGCTGCTCGGCGCCCGACAGCTCCAGCACCTCGACACGGCCGTCCAGCTGCGGGATGCGGTCGAACCCGTGGTCGGGCTTGGGATCGAAGTCGACCACCGACGATCCGCGCCGCTCGGCGGCGTAGGCGATCGCCTGCGCGGCGACCGTCTTCCCGCTCCCGAGCGTGCCGGCCAGCAGCACCGCCGAGGTGCGCGCCTGTCTCGACGGGGCGGTCGGGTCGTACTTGACCGGGCGCCCGGCGGCGCCGCCGGAGACGCCGATGTAGATGCCGTGCTCGGCGCCGAGCGCGACGGTCCCGTGCGGCATCAGCGCCGCCAGCTGCTCCACCGTCACCTGCGCCACGTAGTCGCGCACTGCTCCGCCGTCGGGGCGCGGCAGATGGTCGGCATAGAGCGCCGACTGGAGGCCGCGCGGCCGGTAGAGGCGGATGTCGCCGAACTGATCGCGCAGCCCGGTGACGCGCCGCTCCAATTCCTCGGCGTCGGGCGCGCCGAGCGCGTAGCCGATCGAGGCGTAGAGCATCGGCGGGTGCGCGGAGCCCTGCAGGACCGCTTCGTACTCGCGCGCGAGCAGCCGGTCTTCCTCGGCGAGCAGGCCGGGGCCGCGGATGTCGCCCTCGGTCTGGTCGCGGTAGACCTGCTCGACGTCGGTGATCCGCCGTCGCACCTGCGCCAGCGCGTCCCGGTTGCCGACCCACCGCGCGTGCACGACCGCGTCGACGGGGAAGCGGACGCCTTCCAGCGGCGCGAACAGCAGCTCCGCCATCGGGCCGGGGAACTCCGGCGCGTCGGACAGCTCGCCCACCGTGAGGAACGCCTGATGGGACTCGCCCCGCTCGCTCTCCACGACCAGTCGCGCTGGTCCGCTGCGCGGCTCGGTCAGCGGGGCGTTGCAGCAGCGCCAGAGGTCGTGATCCAGCGGCCGGTAGGCGAGCTGGCCGTCCGGTGTCTCGAGGACGAGCGCGTCCGGCTCCCAGTGCGGGTCCAGCTCGGGTTCGCCGAGGCCGCGCAGCTCGACGCGACGCAGCAGCCATTGGAGCTGGCGGGTGGTGGCGCGCTCGCACGGGAGCACGCCGGCCAGCTGGTCGAAGACGCGCTGTTCGGCGACCGCGAGCGCGTCCAGCTCGCCGGCGCCAAGGGGCTGGCCGGCGCCGACGCCGGTCAGCGCCTCGACGCGGCGGCGGGCGCGGTCGGCCGAGCGCACCAGCCCCGCGCCGAGCCCGCGCGCCGCCGGCTCGCCGAGCGCGACGACGGCGTACAGCTCGGGCAGGTGCGCGGCCAGCTGGGAGAGCCGGAGCTCCTGCCCGGCCAGGTACGCGCCGAACGCCCCGGACGTCTGGCCGCGCGGGTCCAGCAGCTGGGCCGTGTCGGTCGTGTAGCGGTCGGCGGGGAAGGCGCGTGCGACGCGGTAGAGGCTGAAGTCGGCGCCGACGATCGCCGCCCACCGCTCCAGCAACCTGAGCTGCCGCCACTTCTCAGCGGCCGGCAGGAACGGGTAGGCGACCATGCCGAGCCGGTAGACGGCCGCCGCCTCCCCGCCCGGCCCCAGTAGCATGTTGGCGCGCGCGTAGCGCAGCGGGAACCCGGTCATCGCCCGACCTCCAACCGCTCGCCCGCCGCCAGCTCCACGCGCTGCGCCGGCTCCGCGCCGCGCCACGCGCGCGACCGCGCCCACC
>JAEXXR010000584.1 GCA_023405705.1 Actinomycetes bacterium | reverse complement strand
CGTGGCGTGCGCTCGGTCCCGACCGGTTCCTGGCGGTCAGCGACACGACTGCGGCGCTGGACATGCCCGACGGACCGGTCCGTCTCGGCGCGCAGGAGGCGGTGCTCGCCGCCGGGGTGGTTCGGCTCGCAGACGGGACCCTCGCCGGCAGCGCGGCGTCGCTGGCGGACTGCCTGCGCGTCCTGCGCGGCACCACCGGCTGCTCGGCGGCGGAGGCCATCGCGACCGCGACCACCGTCCCCGCACGGATGATCGGGGACGAGCGCCGGGGCAGGATCGCCGAGGGATGCCGTGGCGACGTGGTGCTGCTGGACGCGACCGGCTACCGCTTCGACGTGGTCGCCACCGTCGTCGCCGGCGACGTCGTCCACGACGCCCGGCGGAGGGACGCCTGATGGAGGTTCTGCTGCTGCCTGACGAGCGCGCGATCGGCGCGCACGCCGCAGACGCGATCGAGACGCTGGTGCGGCGCCGGCCCGAGGCGGTCCTGGGACTCGCCACCGGCTCCAGTCCGCTGTCCGCGTACCGCGAGCTGGTCGCCCGGCACCGCGCCGGTCACGGCCCCTCGTACGCGCACGTGCGGACGTTCAATCTCGACGAGTACGTCGGGCTGCCGGTCGGCCACCCGCAGAGCTATCGGACCACGATCGCGCGCGAGCTGACCGACGCACTGGGCATCGAGCCCGAGATGGTGCACGGACCGGACGCCGAACCGGACGGCCTGTCGACCGCCGGCGCGCGGTACGAGCGGGCGCTGGCAGCGGCCGGCGGGGTCGACCTGCAACTGCTCGGGATCGGCTCCGACGGCCACATCGCCTTCAACGAGCCCGGGTCCTCGCTCGCCTCGCGGACGCGGCTCACCCTGCTGACCGAGCAGACGAGGCGCGACAACGCCCGGTTCTTCGGCGCGGTCGACGATGTCCCGCGGCACGCTCTGACCCAGGGCCTGGGCACGATCCTCGACGCCCGGCAGATCGTGCTGATGGCCATCGGGGAGGCGAAGGCGGCGGCGGTGGCGACTGCCGTCGAAGGCCCGGTGACGGCGTCCTGCCCGGCCTCCGTGCTGCAACACCACCCGAATGTCAGCGTGCTGCTCGACGAGGCCGCCGCCAGCCGACTCGAACGCGTGACGTACTACCGCGAGGCTGCTGAGCGCCTCGTCTGAAAGGAACCCGTGAGCTCGACAGCCAGGTCGATCCCAGTGCTGGACGTCTGAATCGATGGATGTTGTAGTCGTCGGAGGCGGTGTGATCGGCCTCAGCATCGCGGAGGCGCTCGCGCGCCGCGGCGCAGACGTCGTCGTGCTCGAAGCGAGCAGATGGGGCGAGGGCGCGTCGGCGGGCAACGCAGGGTGGATCTCCCCTGGGCTGGCGAACCCGGTTCCCGGCCCGGGCGTGATGATGCAGGCGCTCAAGTGGATGCCGAACCCGCGCAGTCCGTTCCTGGTGCGTCCGACGCTGCGCGTCGGCTTTGTCCGCTGGACCTTCGACTTCTGGCGCTCGACTCGCCCGTCGCGCTATGGCGCCGGGATGGCTGCGCTCGCAGCGCTCGGCTCGCGGGTGCTCGACGACTTCGACCGCCTCGTGGGCGAGGGGGTTCAGATGGAGATGCACGCGGCGGGACTGCTGTTCGTCGGTCGTACCGCGGCTGGCGTCCGCTCGGAGGCCCAGGTCCTGCGCGAGGCTCAGGCACTCGGCTACCTGGGATCGATCCGCGAGATGAGCAGAGCCGAGACGCTGGCGCACGAGCCGGCTCTGAGCGAGCGGCTGGCTGGCGGCGTGCTGGCGTTCGACGAGCGCCACGTCCGACCCGAGACGCTGACGCGCGGGCTCGTCCGGCACCTGCGCGCCGGCGGCCACGCCGACCTGCGCGACGGCATCGCCGTGCGCGCGCTCATCCGCGCGGGCGACCGCTGGCATGTCGACCACGACGGCGCAGGCGGGCCGCTCGTCGCGCCGAGAGTGGTCGTCGCGACGGGATGGCAGGCTGGCGAGCTGCTCGCGCCGCTGGGGATCCGGCTGCCGCTCGAGGGCGGCAAGGGCTACAGCGTCACGGTTCCCGATCCGCTGGTGAGGCCGAGGGGCGCGATGTACCTCCTCGAGGATCGGGTTGCGATCACGCCGTTCGACGGAGCGCTGCGCCTCGCCGGGACGATGGAGCTGGGCGCGTCGGACGTCGGGCTCAACCGCCGCCGCATCGCTGCGATCAAGGACGCCGGCAGACGCTCGCTCGTCGGCTGGAGCGACGCCGGCGCCGTCAGGTGGGCGGGGTTCCGGCCGATGCTGCCGGACGGCCTGCCGGCGATCGGCCCGGTGCCCGGACTGCCGGGACTCCATATCGCGACCGGTCACGCGATGCTCGGCGTGACGCTGGGTCCGACGACGGGCGAGGTGCTGGCGCCGAGCGTGCTCAGCGGCCGCACCTCGCCCGCGCTGGCCCCTTTCTCGCTGGCGCGGTTCGGCAACCGAGGACATCGCGGAGCTTGAGCGCGCCTGCACTGGCGCGAGCCCACGCCAGTTCCGACCTGCGCCGATCTGCGCGCTTCCGAGGGCACCTCGCACTCCGTGAACGTCACGTTCCTTCAGGTCGATCAACACCGGTCGCATCGGCGCCGCGCGGACACCGCGCTTGCATTGTCGTCAGAGGGCCTGTAGGTTCGTTGGAACGTTCCAACAAGGACGTCAGCCCCCACACCGGTCGCTGGCGCGAGGGCCGTCGAGCTCACATGCCGCATCCCTCGGGCCGTACACAGGAGAGTGTCGATGAGACAGCCACAGGCCGATCCGCGGTCCCGTTCTGGTCGTACCCGACGAGACTTCCTCGCGTTGGGCGCGGCAACTGGCGCCGGCGTTCTCCTGAGCGCCTGCGGCTCCAGCGGCAGCAGCGGCTCCTCGACCTCCGCCGACGGCACCGCCACGCTGCCGTGGCTGACGTGGGGCGATCACTACGTCCCCGGGGAGCTGCAGACCGTCGCGAGAAGGACCGGCGTCACCGCCAAACCGACGTTGATCGGCGACAACGCCCCGACGTACCTCAAGGTCAAGCAGACGGACGGGCAGTTCGCGGTCGTCTCGGGCGACGCGCTGTGGCTGCCGAAGTACTACGCCGACGGGCTCACGACGGCGATCGACCTCAGCGCCATCCCGGTCGCCTCGCAGCTCTACGCGGCCGCTCGCGAAGCCCCCATCCTGCAGGCTGACGGCGGCGCGTACGGCTTCCCGTTCGCGTGGTCGACCAAGCCGGTCTTCTACAACCCCAAGCACGTCACGGTGAAGCCGGACTCGTGGGAGGCGCTGCTGTCACCCGAGTACGAGAAGAAGATCGTGCTCGAAGGCGACACTACCGGCGTGATGACGATCGGCGGCCTCGCGATCGGCGCAGAGAGACCGTTCAACATGACGGAGTCGGAGATCGCCGACGCCAAGGAGTACCTCGCGAAGCTCAAGCCCAACATCCTCAAGTTCGTCTCCCAGGCGAACGAGGTGACGCGCGCGATGAGCAACGAGTCGGCCTGGATCGGCGTCGCGAACCTCGGCCTCGACATGCAGGTCAAGGAGGCCAGCGGCGTCGAGATCGAGCATGTGATCCCGAGGGAGGGGACCTACGGCTTCGTGGACGCCGAGCAGTCGATCAGGGCCAGCGACTCGCTCGACGCCTTCGAGCGCTGGATCGACCAGGCATACCGCGCTCAGTGGTGCGCGAGGAACTTCCTCGAGTACGGGCGCCCGCTGTTCAACGAGGCCGCGTTCAGGCTGCTCGTCGACCAGGGGCACGGCGAGCAGGCCGAGCGCCTGCTCTACGACAGGCCGGAGCTTGCCTTCGAGCAGACGCTCGTCGGTCCGGCTGACAACCAGCAGGCCTACACCGATGCTTTCAACGAGATCTTCGGATCGTAGGGCCCGCGCGTTGACGGCAGTCGACGAACACGTCCGGCCAACCGCGATCGCGCTGCGGGGAATCGGGAAGCGCTACGGCGACGAGACGGCGCTGGAGCCGACCGATCTCGACATCGCCGAGGGCGAGTTCTTCTGCCTGCTCGGCCCTTCGGGCGGCGGCAAGACGACGCTGTTGAATCTGATCGGCGGCTTCATCGCCGCCGACGTCGGCACGATCGAGGTCGGCGGCGAGCGCGTCGAGCGCACGCCGCCCCACCGCCGCCGCGTCAACACCGTCTTCCAGCGCTACGCGCTGTTCCCGCACATGACGATCAAGGAGAACGTCGGCTTCGGGCTCAAGATGGCCAAGGTCCCCAAGGGCGAGGCCGCCGCGCGCGTGGACGAGGCGCTGGAGCTCGTGGGGCTCGCCGCGCTCGGCGACCGCCATCCGGCCGAGATGTCAGGCGGCCAGCAGCAGCGCGTCGCCGTCGCCCGCGCGCTCGTCAACCGGCCCGAGGTTCTGCTGCTGGACGAGCCGCTCGGCGCGCTGGACCTGAAGCTGCGCCGCCGCCTGCAGGTCGACCTCAAGCGGATTCACCGCGAGGTGGGTAGCACGTTCGTCTACGTGACGCACGACCAGGAGGAGGCGATGGCGATGGCCGACCGCATCGCCGTCCTCAACGAGGGGCGGATCGAGCAGGTCGGCACCGTGGAGGAGATCTACGCGAGGCCGCGCACGCGCTTCGTCGCCGACTTCATCGGCGAGTCGAACTTCTTCTCGGTCGACACCGCCGACGCCGCGGGCGATCGCGCCGTCCTGCGCGACGGCGTGACCGTCCCGCTCCCGCCCGGCACGCGCGACTGCGACACGCTGATGGTGCGTCCCGAGGACCTCCGCCTCGGCAGGCCCGGCGCCGCCGCCTGGGGCGTGCCGGGTCGCATCGTGCAGACCGCCTTCCTCGGCAGCCACGTGCGCGTCATGATCGACGCGCCGGCCAGCGAGGCGCCGGTGCAGGCCTGCCTCTACCGCCAGGACCAGCGCGGCGCGGTCTCGCTCGAGGTCGACGCGCCCGTCCTCCTCTGGTGGGAGGCCGAGGACGCCGTCGTGATCGACAAGCGCAATGAAGCGGCGGCGAGGGGAGAGGATCTCGATGCGCCCTGCTGACTCGGTTCGCGCGCTGCCGCGCCGCGTCGCCGACCGCGTCGGCGCGTACGGCGGCTTCGTGCCCGCGGCCGGCCTGCTCGGCGTCTTCTTCGCGGTCCCGTTGGTCCTGATCGTCTGCTACAGCCTCTGGACGGTCGTCGACTACGAGGTCGTCCGCACGTGGTCTTTCGGCAACTACGACTACATCTTCGGCGTGCCGTCGTACCTGCGTACGCTGGTCGCGACCTTCGCGGTCGGCGCGATCGTCACGGCGATCGACCTGGTGATCGCCTTCCCGGTCGCCTACTGGCTCGCCCGCTACGTGCCTGACCGCTGGCAGCGCCTGCTGCTGGCGCTGCTCGTCGTGCCGTTCCTCTCGAGCTATCTGCTGCGCGTCTACGCGTGGGTGACGATCCTCGACACGAACGGGATCGTCAACGGCTTCCTGAGAACGGTCGGCCTGATCGACGAGCCGCTGACGCTGTTGTACACGCGCCCGTCGGTCGTCGTCGTGCTCGTCTATCTCTACTTCCCCTTCGCGGTGCTGACGCTGTACGCGCCGCTGCGCCGCTTCGACTGGGACCAGCTGAAGGCGGCGATGGACCTCGGCGCCTCGCCGGCCGGGGCGATCCGGCGGATCCTCCTGCCGCAGATCCGGCCGGGCATCACGACCGCGGCGATCTTCGTCTTCGTGCCGGTGCTCGGCGAGTACCTCGTGCCCCAGATCGTCGGCGGCACCGACGGCGTGATGTACGGGAACGTGATCGCGACCTTCTTCCAGGGCGGGGAGTACACGCGCGGCGCCGCCGCCGCGATGCTCGTGACGATCGTGATCGTCGCGCTGCTGCTGCTCTTCCGTCGCTCGCTCGAGCTGAGAGGCAGCGATGCGACGCGGGGCTGACGTCGTCGCCCGTCACGGCCGGCTCGCCCGCTGGCTGCTCGGCGGCTACTCGGTGCTGAGCTACGTCTACCTGCTGGCGCCGATCGCGCTGATCGTGATCTTCAGCTTCAACGCCAACCGCAACGGCACGCTGCCGTTCACCGGCTTCACGACCGGGTGGTACGAGGCGGCGTTCGCGGACGCGAGCATCCAGGCAGCCTTCTGGACGACGCTCGAGGTCGCGATCCAGGTGTCGATCGTCAGCACGGTGGTCGGCACGGCCGCGGCCTTCCCGCTCGCCCGTTCGAGACTGCGCTTCCGCAGCGGCATCCGCATCTTCCTGACGCTGCCGATCATGATCCCCGGACTGCTGCTGGGCGTCGGGCTGCTGATCCTGTTCGCGAGCGTTCTCTCGATCCCCCTCTCGCGTACGACGATCGTGATCGGGCAGAGCGTCTTCACGACGCCGTTCGTGGTACTGCTGGTCGCTGCGCAGCTGCAGGGCTTCGACCGCGACCTCGAGCGCGCGGCGAGCGACCTCGGGGCGAGCGCGTGGAGGCGGCTGCGCTACGTGGTCCTGCCGCTGATCATGCCGGCGATCGCGGCGGCGATGTGCTTTGCGTTCGTGCTCTCGATCGACGAGTTCATCATCACGCTGTTCCTGATCGGCCCGTCGGAGAACACGCTGCCGATCTACATCTACACGCAGATCCGTCAGGGCATCACCCCGTCGGTCAACGCCGTCGTCTCGCTCATGCTCGCGGCGACGATCGTGTTGCTGACGCTCGGGACGCTGACGTCGGCGCTGCTGCGTCGCATCTTCCGGCGCTCGAGCGGCTGAGGGAGGCGCCGTGGTTGAACGCCGGAAGTCGATGGACTATGTTGTTGGAACGTTCCATGTCAGCGCGGAGGACTCTGCTTCCCGAGGTAGAGACGGACCACCGCTGGGCAATCGAAAGGAAGTAGACGTGTCTTCCGCAGATACGACGACAGACGTGTCGCAGCTCGCCGTCAACGGCGGTCCCAGAGCGCGCACCCGCGCCGAGACGCCGATGTTCCCGGGCGGCCTCGAAGTCGGCGAACGCGAGATCGACGCCGTCCGCGGCGTACTCGAATCCAAGCGCCTGATCCGCTTCTACGGCGCCGACGATCCCGACGATCCCGGCACCTCGCAGGCGGAGGAGCTCGAGAAGGCGATCGCCAGGCGCGTCGGCAGCGAGTACGCGCTCGCGATGACCTCCTGCACCGCCTCGCTCATCACTGGCCTGGCAGCGCTCGGCGTCGGCCCGGGCGACGAGGTCATCGTCCCGGCGTACACGTTCATCGCGAGCCCGTCCGCCGTTCTCGGCGTTGGCGCGATCCCGATCGTGGCGGAGGTGGACGACAGCCTCACGCTGGACCCGGCCTCCGTGCGCGAGAGGATCACGCCCTACACGAGAGCGATCATGCCCGTGCACATGCGCGGCATGGCGACCGACATGGACGCGATCATGGAGATCGCCAGAGAGCACGACCTGCGCGTGATCGAGGACGTCGCACAGGCCGGCGGCGCCGGCTACAAGGGCCGCGCGCTCGGCTCGATCGGCGACGTCGGCTGCTTCAGCCTCCAGATGCACAAGATCATCACGACCGGCGAGGGCGGCGTGCTCGTCACCGACGACGCCGAGACGATCTTCCGCGCCAAGTGCTTCCACGACTCTGCCGCCGAGTGGCGCGGCGCCGCGTGGCAGGATCCCGACCCGTCGGTGCGCGACTCGTTCACCGCCTTCCCCGGGATGAACTTCCGCGTGACCGAGATGGTCTCGGCGATCGGCCGCGTGCAGCTCGACCGGCTCGACGGACTGCTCGACAGGATGCGTGCGTACAAGCAGCAGCTCGCGGACGTCGTCGCCGACACCGGCCGCGTCGAGCTGCGCCGCGTCATCGACCCGATGGAGGCCGGCACCCAGCTGGTCTTCTTCACCGAGACGCCGCAGCTCGCGGTCTCGGTCGCCGAGGCACTGACCGCCGAGGGCGTCGAGGGCAAGGTGCTCTACCGCGAGGACGAGCACGACTGGCACGTCTACGCGTGGTGGAGAGACATCCTCGCCAAGCGCACGTGGAACCGCCAGGGCTACCCGTTCAGCATGGCCCAGCGCGACATCGAGTACTCGGTCGACATGTGCCCGCGCTCGCTCGAGCTGCTGTCTCGCGCCGTGCTCGTCAACATCCCGCCGCAGATGACGCAGGACGACGCGACCGAGACCGGCCAGGCCCTGACGAAGGTCATCACCGCCCTCTGCTGAGGGCGGTGCGAGGACCTGTGATGAGCCCGTCCCAACGGCCGCGCGCTGGCGTCATCGGCGCCGGCGGCATCGGCCGCGTCCACATCGACGGACTGCGCCGCATCGGCGTCGACGTCGTCGCGGTCTCGGCCTCCAGCGCCGCACGTGCGAAGACGCTCGCCGACGAGCTGCTCGTCGCGCGCGGCTGTGCGAGCGCCGCCGAGCTGGTGTCGCTCGACGAGGTCGACGTCGTCCACGTCTGCACGCCCAACGCGCTGCACGCCGAGCAGGTGCGGCTGGCGCTGACCGCGGGCAAGCACGTCGTCTGCGAGAAACCGCTCGCGCCGACGGTCGCCGAGGCCGAGGTGCTGCTGGCCGAGGCGCAGAGGGCCGGGCTGGTCCACGCGGTCGCCTACAACTACCGCCACTACCCGGCGGTGCAGGCGATGCGCGTGGCCGTCGCGGCCCGGCGGCTGGGCCGCGTGCACCTCGTGCGCGGCTGCTACCTGCTCGACGAGATCCTCACGATCGACGATGCCGGCGCCTGGCTGCTGGACCCGGCGCGTCGCGGTGAGGCGCTCAGCCTCGCCGACGTCGGCGTGCACTGGTGGGACATGGTCGAGCACGTCACCGGCCAGCGCGTGACGGAGGTCGTCTGCTCGCGCCAGGCGGTCCGCCCCGGCGGCGGCGTGGGCGAGGACAGCGCGGCGATCATGCTGCGCCTGGATGGCGGCGCGACGGCCGTGGGGGCGATCTCGGGCGCCGCGCCCGGGCACTCGAACACGATCCAGCTCGAGCTGATCGGAACCGAGGCGAGCCACTGGTGGGAGCAGGAGGATCCCGACAAGCTGTGGCTCGGGAGGCTCGGCGAGCCCGCCGCCCGCGCGATGCGCCAGAAGGAGGAGGACGGTGTCCGTACGCCCGGGACGCTGCAGATGCCGGCCGGCCACGTCGCCGGCTACCTCGACGCCTTCCGCGACCTGCTGGGGACGGTCTACGGAGCGATCGAAGGCGGGGCGGACGTGACGTATCCGACGTTCGAGGACGGGGTGCGTGGCGTGCGGATCCTCGACGCGCTCGTGCGCAGCTCCGATTCTGGAGCGTGGACGACCGTCACGTCATGATCGCGGCGCGCGGCCACGGAGGACAGGCGCCACCCGCGCCCGTGGCCGCGTCCGCGCGCCTGCCCTGGGAGCAGGCGCTCCTGTGGCGGATGCGGCGCCATCGGCTCGCCGGACGGCGGCCGCCCGGCGAGCTGCTGGACGTCGTCGAGCGCATCGCCGGCGTGCATGCCCAGGTGCTGTCGTGCGCGGAGCTGACGCTGTGGGCCCGCCTCGACGGTCTCGACTCCGGCGTCGTGCGCGACGCACTGTGGCAGGAGCGCTCGCTCGTGAAGCTGTGGGCGATGCGCGGGACGCTGCATCTGCTCCCGGCGCGCGAGCTCGGCCTCTGGCTGGCGGCGCTCTCCGGCCACGAGCGCTACGGCGAGATCGGGCGCGATCAGTTCGCCGAGCTGGTCGAGACCGTCGGGCGCGCGCTGACGGACAGGCTGCTGACGCGCGAGCAGCTCGCACGTGAGGTCGAGCGCCTGAGCGGATCCGCCGAGCTGGGGGAGCGCGTGCTGGGCAGCTGGGGGCTGCACCTCAAGCCGGCTTCGCTGCATGGCCGGCTCTGCTTCGCGCCCGGAGCGCCCGACGGCGGCCAAAAGGTCCGCTTCACCGCGCCGCGCACCTGGCTCGGTGCGCTGGAGCCGGTCGATCCCGAGATCGCGATCCCGGCGATCGCGCGCCGGTTCCTGCGCGTCAACGCGCCCGCGACGATCGAGGACTTCGCGCGCTGGTGGGGATCCGGGACGACGACGGCGCGGCGGATGCTGGCGTCCCTCGGCGACGAGCTGCTCGCCGTCGAGGTCGACGGCGAGCAGCGCTGGATGCTTGCGGCGGATCTGGCGGAGGCCGAAGTCGCCGCGCCGATGCGGGCGGTCGTGCTGCTGCCCGGCTTCGACCAGTGGACGGTCGCCGCGCCGCGCGGAGTCGACGCGCTGCTGGTGCCGTCGCGACGCGCCCAGGTCTATCGCCCGCAGGGCTGGATCTCGCCGGTGCTGGCGGTCGACGGCCGTGTCGCCGGCGTGTGGCGTCACGTGCGCGGCGCACGCGAGCTGTGCGTCGAGATCGAGCCGTTCGGCCGCCTGCCGCGCTGGGCGCGCGCCGGCGTCGAGGCCGAGGCCGCCCGCCTGGCCGCCTTCCACGAGCGCCCGCTGAGGCTGCGCTGGGAGGCATGACCAACATGACGATCGATTGAACGGAGCATCGCGTGACCGAGACCAGTACCACCGGCGACCTGGCGGAACTCGCGTTCGGCCCGCGCCTGACGCTCTGCGCGGCGCCGACGCCGCTGGAGCCGCTCGTGCGGCTGGCGCCAGCCGGCGGGCCGCGGCTGTGGGTCAAGCGCGAGGACTGCACGGGGCTGGCCGGCGGCGGCAACAAGGTGCGCAAGCTCGAGCACCTGCTCGGCGCCGCGCGCGCGGAGGGGGCCGACACGATCCTCACGGCGGGCGCCGTGCAGTCCAACCACGCGCGCCTGACGGCGGCCGCCAGCGCCCGTGCCGGGCTCGCCTGCGAGCTGTTCCTCAACCGCCGCGTGCCCGGTCGCCCGGCCGCGTACGAGCAGACGGGCAACGTGCTGCTCGACGGGCTGCTCGGCGCGCGCGTCACGCTGCTCGACGGCGACCAGGACGCCGAGGAGACATCGCTGGAGCGGGCGCAAGAGCTGCGCGCCGAAGGGCGCCGCC
>JAEXXR010000524.1 GCA_023405705.1 Actinomycetes bacterium | reverse complement strand
CCCGGCGGCCGCTCGATCGGCGGCTCGCGCAGGACCGGCGGCCCGGCGCCGGCGTCGGTGATCCCGAGCCGGTCGACGAGCGTCAGGAAGGCGGCCGCGTACGGCCAGTCGCCGGTGCGCCGGCGGATCTGGTCCCAGTCGATCTGCTCGCGCACGGCGCGCACGAGCTGGAGCAGGTAGGCCATGTCGAGCTGGTGCTCGTCGAGCGCGAGCAGCTTGCTGGTGATCACGTCCTCCAGCGCCATCACGCGCAGGCGGATCGCGGCGAGGCTGCGCTCGTGGCCGCGGGCGATCGTCTCGTCGTCGATCGGGACGCCGCGCGGGCCGAAGATCAGGTCGACGAGCACGTCCTCGTGCCACGCCTTCAGCAGCCACTCCTCCGGCGGGTCCTCGGTGCGGAAGCCGGCCTCCCCCAGCGCCTGCTGCGCCCGCTCGGCGTCCTGCGGGCGGACCATCAGGTCGAGGTCGTTGACCGGCTCCGGCCCGCCGTACGCCCACACGGCCATGCTGCCGCCGAGCAGGAACGGGATCTCCGCCGCGTGCAGCACCGGCACCGCCGCGCGCAGCGCCTCGACGATCCCGTCGAACGATCGTGCCTCGAGATCACCCATGCCGTGGCAGTACCCCGGGCGCGGGGGCGTTAGTAGCCGCGGGGCGCGGGTAGGCCCCCGGACGATGGCGACCGAGCAGACCGAGCCGCGGCCCGCGGCGGCCGCGCAGGCGGGCAGACGGATCGTGCGGATCGCGGCGGCCGGCGACGTCCACTGCCGCGAGGACCACCGCGAGCAGGCGATCGAGGCGTTCGCGGCCTTGCGCGGCAGAGCCGACCTGCTGCTGCTGGCCGGCGACCTGACGACGCACGGCGAGCCCGAGCAGGGCGCCGTGCTCGCCGACGCCTGCCGGCAGCTGGAGATCCCCGTCTTCGCCGTGCTCGGCAACCACGACTGGCACGTCAACCGCGTCGACGAGCTGTGCGCGGTGCTGCGCGACGGCGGGATCAAGCTGCTGGAGGGCGAGGCGGCGATCTGCGAGATCGACGGCGTCGAGGTCGGGATCGCCGGCGCGAAGGGCTTCATAGGCGGCTTCCCGGGATCGCACCTGCCCGACTTCGGAGAGCCGCTGCTGCGCGAGGCCTACCGCGAGACGACCCGCGAGGTCGAGGCGCTCGACGCCGCGCTGCGCGAGATCGCGCTCTGCCCGCTGCGGATCGCGCTGCTGCACTACTCCCCCGCGCTGGAGACGCTCGAAGGCGAGGGCGAGGGGATCACCGCCTTCCTCGGCACCGACCGGCTGGCGGCGCCGATCCGCGAGCACGAGCCGACGCTCGCGCTCCACGGCCACGCCCACGCCGGCCGCTTCTCGGGGACGATCGGCGGCGTCCCGGTCCACAACGTCTCGGTCCCCGTGCTCGGCAGGGACTTCCACGTCTTCGAGCTGCCGCTCCCCGGCGCCGAGGCGACCGCGATCCACTAGCCGGACGGGAGCTGCGTCAACGCGCCTACCGCAGCGGTAGGCAGATCGACGCAGCTCGCGAGCGCCGGCGCTGGCGCTGGGTCAGCCGCGCGCGATCGTCGCGACCGGCGCCGTCCCGGCCGCGATCGTCTGCAGCACGACGCAGTAGCGCTCGGTCAGGCGCAGCAGCGTCGCGAGCTGCTCGTCGTCGGCATCGCCGTCGACCGTGATCGCGAGCCGGATCGCGCGGAAGCCGACCGGCGCGTCGCGGTCGACGCCGAGCGTCCCGCGGAAGTCGAGGTCGCCCTCGGCCCGCACCGTGCCGCCGCGGACCGCGATCCCGAGCGAGGTCGCGACCGCGCCCAGCGTCACGCCCGCGCAGGCGGCGAGCGCCTCCAGCAGGATGTCGCCGGAGCAGAGCAGCGTGCCGTCGCCGCCGCTGGCCGGATGCAGCCCCGCGACGGCGAGCGCCCGCCCGCTCTGCAGCGAGCAGGAGACCCCGTCGCCGAGCGCGCCCTCGGCCGACAGCGTGACGAGCGCCGCCTCCGGCTCGTCGCGGTAGCGCTCCTTCAACGGTGCCTGGCGTGCGCGCAGCGCGTCGCGGTCCACCTGGCTTGCCTACCCGCGCAAGGCGGAGTGCGATCGGTCTCGGCACGCTCGCGGTCAGGCCGCCGGCACCGGCTCTTTCGACTGCGCCGGAGCGGGTACCGGTCTCGCCACGAACCGTTGGAACCCGTACCAAGGAGGAACCGCGATGGCTGATCTGACGCCGCTCGACGAGAAGCTCGCCGAGGTCCTCGGCCTGGCGCAGGCCGCTCAGGTGGCGACGAGCAGAGTCGCGTCGATGGAGGGCGCCGAGGAGTTCGCCGACGACCTTGCGCGGATGAGAAGCGAGGCGCAGGAGACCGAGCGCCGCACCGACGAGCTGATCGACGGCTTCGAGGGCCGCAAGACGGCGATCCGCGAGAAGGCCCGTGAGACGAAGGGAGAGGCGACCGAGATGGCGAGAACCTATCTCGAGGGCGAGGAGGAGGCGCTCGACGGCTTCGAGTTCCTCTCGATGGCCGAGGCGGGCGAGCTGTGCCACTGGGAGATCGTCGAGACGATCGCAGCGAGAGCCGGCATCGCCGAGGTCACCGAGTTGGCGAGATGGGCCGTCGGCGTGCAGCGCAGACACGTCGAGGTCGTGCGCAGCGCCTCGCTCGGCCTCGCGGCCGAGGAGGCGAAGGAGATGCCCGCGGCGGCGTAGGTCAGCCGCCGCGGACCTGCGGCGGCCGCCTATCCCCGCCACGGACGTGCAGCACCCGCGCCCGGCCTTCGCGCCGGGCGCACGTCCGTCCGGGCGGGTCAGCCCCCGCCCAGCTCCTGCGGCGCCTCGCCGGCGGCGGCGCGGGCCAGCTCGGGCGGGAGGCGGTCGGCGACGTAGCCGAGGCTGAGCGGGGTCATGAAGTACATCGCCCCGGCGAGCGTGCCGTCGGTGAAGACGGCGCGGCGCTCTCTGACCGCCGCGAGTCTCGCGAAGGTGGGGATTCTCAGCAGCGTCGCGATGTCTCTTCTCTGCTCGGTGGCGAAGAGGGCGATGTCGCTGTCGAGCACGTCGAGCCGCTCGGCCGAGATGCCGACCTGCTCGCCCGCTCTGTCTCTCAGCGCCGTCACTCTCGGCTCGATCTCCAGCCCGAGGTAGGTGAGGAACTCGGTGTTGAGACCGTCGGGGTAGGAGTAGATGAGGCCGTCGTAGAAGCCGTTCTGGTTGAAGCTGATCGTCTTCCCGCTCAGCTCCGGATGGGCCTCGGCCGCGTCGGCGAACCGTCTTCTGACGTCCTCGACGAGCGCTCTCCCCTGCTCCGGCTTGCCGAGCGCCTGCGCGATCAGCTCGACCTGCTCGTCCCACGGCGAGAAGTAGTCGGTGCCGCCCGGCGCCGCCGCGATCGTCGGCGCGAGCGCGGAGAGCTTCTCGTAGTCGGCCTTCTTCATGCCGGAGTTGGTGCCGACGATCAGGTCGGGCTTCAGCGCCGCGATCTGCTCGAACTCGAAGCCGTCGGAGTTCTGCAGGACGGTCGGTCTGTCGCCGCCGAGCGCCTCGCGCGCCCACGGCCAGACGCCGCCGGGCTGGTTGCCGTACCACTCGGTGATCGCGATCGGTCTGTCGCCGAGCGCGAGGATCGTGTCGTGCTCGGTCAGCCCGACGGAGACGATCCGCTTCGGCTGCTCCGGCACGGTCGTCTCGCCGAACTTGTGCGTGACGGTGGCGGGGAAGGTGGCGGCGGCGGTGTCGGCCGCCGTCGTCTCGGCGGTGGTGCCGATCGCGGCCGCGCCGCCGTCGCCGTCGGAGTCGGAGCCGCAGCCCGCCGCGACGAGCGCGGCGGCGGCGAGCAGCAGGAGCAGTGAGAGGAGCTTGCGGGGGACCATTAGGCCACCCTAACAATCATCGCGGCGACGACGCCCCGACGCGACGTGCGCAGTCCGGCGCCGCCCCTCGCCCCGGCCGGCCCGGCTTCCGGCGTTCTGCCGCCGCGCGCCTATGCTCGACCCCATGAGCGACCAGTCCGAGCGCCGGCGTCGCGAGACGGCGCTGCAGCGGGCCGGCGCGGTCGAGGGCGTCGTGACGCCCGCGATCGAGCCGGCCTCGACCTTCCCCGCCCGCGACGTCGCCGCGCTGCGCAGCCTCGCGACCAGCCCCCGCGAGCAGCGCTTCTACTCGCGCTACGGCAACCCGACGCACGCGCACGCCGAGGCGATCGTCGCCGAGCTGGAGGGCGCGCCGGCCGCGAAGCTGCTCGCCTCCGGGATGGCGGCGCTGTCGACGGCGGTGCTGGCGCTGACCGAGCCCGACGAGCGGATCGTCGCGCAGACCGTCCTCTACGGCGGCGCGCTCGCCTTCCTGCAGGAGCTGCCGCCGCGCTTCGGCGTCGACGTCGCCTTCGTCGACCAGACCGACACCGCCGCGCTCGTGGAGGCGATCGACGAGCGCACCTCGCTCGTCGTGCTGGAGACGCCGTCGAACCCGCTGCTGGAGCTGACCGACCTGCGCGCCGTCAGCGACGCCGCGCACCGCCACGGCGCGCGCGTGTTGGTCGACAACACGCTCGCGACGCCGGTCAACCAGCGACCGCTCGAGCATGGCGCCGACCTCGTCCTGCACTCCGCGACGAAGTACCTCGGCGGCCACGGCGACCTGCTGGCCGGCGCGCTCGCCGGTTCAGAGGAGCTGCTCGACGCGGTCTGGCGGACCTCGCTGCTGCTCGGCGGCACGCTCGGCGCCTTCGACGCGTGGCTGCTGCAGCGCGGCCTGCGCACGCTCGCGGTCCGCGTCGCGCGCCAGAACGCGACCGCCCAGCGGCTCGCCGAGCTGCTCGACCGGCACCCGGCCGTCGCCGCCGTCCACTACCCCGGCCTCGACCGCCACCCGCAGCGGGCGCTGGCGCTGGAGCAGATGGAGGGCTTCGGCGGCCTGCTCTCCTTCGAGCTGCACGGCGGCATCGCGCAGGCGACCGCGGTCGCCGAGCGGCTGGCGCTGTTCGAGCTGGCACCGAGCCTCGGCGGCGTCCACTCGCTCGTCGTGCCGCCGGCCGCGATGCTCGCCGGCGTCCTCGACGAGGAGGCGCTCGACGCCGGCGGCGCCCGCCCCGGCCTGCTGCGCCTCGCGGTCGGCCTGGAGCACGAGGACGACCTGGCGGCCGACCTGCTGCGGGCGCTCGGCGG
>JAEXXR010000467.1 GCA_023405705.1 Actinomycetes bacterium | reverse complement strand
GCGCCGAGCGGCGTCGCCAGCGCGGTGCGCAGGCCCAGGCGCGCGGCGCCGATCGCGACCGTCGCGCCGCCGCCGGGAGTGCGCAGCAGGTCCTCGGCGTGGCGCTCCTCGCCCGGACCGGGCAGGCCGTCGAGGCCCGCGAAGGTCAGGTCGAGGAAGGCCGGGTCGCCGCAGACGAGCTCGACGCTCGGGCTCACGCGCGGAACGCCTCCGCCAGGCCCGGGAGCCGCTCGCAGTAGCCGTCGAAGATCTCGCGCGCCGTCGTCACCGACGGGACGAGCGGGTGCAGCGCGAGCGCGCGGATCGCCTGTCTGCGCGAGCCGCTGAGGGCCGCGTCGATCGTCGTGCGCTCGACGTCCTTCATCGTCTCCACGAGCGCGCGCGCATGCGGCTGCACCTCGCCGACGGCGATCGGCACCGGGCCGGTGCGGCCGACGACGCACGGCACCTCGACGACGGCGCTCTGGTCGAGGAACGACAGCGCCGAGCGGTTGGCCGTGTTGAGGATCTGGACCGACTGCGAGTTGAGCGCGATCGCCTCCAGCACCGCCATCGCCTCGACCTCGTAGCCGCCGTTGTCGTCCGCGTCGTGGAGGTGGTCGTGGCAGTCGCCGGCGGCGTTGCGCGCCTCGGCCATGTAGGTCCGCTCGCGGTCGTGGCGGGTCGCGCGCCACTGGTCGAGCGCCTGCTGCGGCGGCTGCTCGCCCTCGGCGTAGAAGGCGCTCTGCTGGCGCAGCAGGAAGCTGCCGCGCGAGTCGGCGCTCTCGCGGATCGCGTTGACCGTGTCGGCCGCGTAGTAGAAGTAGTAGAGGTACTCGTTCGGGACCATCTCCAGCGAGCGCAGCCAGTCGCCGCCGAACAGGCGGCCCTCCTCGAAGGTGGAGAGGCGCTGGTCGCTGGCGAGCAGCTCGGGCAGCAGGTCGCGCTCGTGGTCGCGGACGCCCTGCAGCCAGCCGAGGTGGTTGAGGCCGAAGTAGTTGAACCAGAGGTCCTGCGGCTCGCGGTCGAGCGCGCGGGCGACGCGGCGCAGCAGGCCGGCCGGCGAGTCGCAGATGCCGATCGCGCGGTCGCCCAGCTCCCGCTGGACCGCCTCGGTGACCATGCCGGCGGGGTTGGTGAAGTTGATCAGCCAGGCGTTCGGCGCGTGCTGCGCGATCGTTCTCGCCAGCTCCATCATCACCGGGATCGTCCGCAGCGCGAAGCAGAGGCCGCCGGGGCCGGTCGTCTCCTGGCCGAGCACGCCGAGGCCGAGCGGGACGCTCTCGTCGACGACGCGGCCCTCGAGCTGGCCGACGCGGATCGCGCACAGCACGAAGTCGGCGCCCTGGACGGCGTCGGCGAGGTCGGTCGTGGAGCGGAACGGCAGCTGCACGCCCCGCTCCAGCGCGAGGCCCGACAGCACCGGCGCGATCCGGTCGAGCCGCTGCTGCTCGACGTCGTGCAGGACCAGCTCGTCGATGCCGAGCCGGTCGCGCAGACCCAGCAGGGCGGTGTAGACCAGGGGCACCCGGAATCCCCCGCCGCCGACGATCGTGACTTTCATGCGATGGTTACCTCGATTCCGGCTTCTTCGATGGCCGCGCGGCTCGCTGCCGGGATGGCCGCGTCGGTGACGATGTGGTGGAGGGAGTCGGCGCCGCAGATGCGCACGGCGCCGTTCATCGAGAACTTCTCGGCGTCGGCCAGCAGCACGACCTCGGCGGCGGCCGCGATCATCGCCCGCTTGATCGGGACCTCGACCATCGTCGTGTCCCAGACCGACAGGTCCGGGGCGATCCCGCTCGTGCCGAGGAAGGCCATGTCGACGTTCAGCTGCCTGATCGAGTCCTCGGCGAGCACGCCGACGAGCGACAGGTAGTTGCGGCGCACGAGGCCGCCGGAGAGGATCAGCTCGACGTCCGGGTCGGCGCGCAGCTCGTCGTAGACGGCGAGGCTGCTGGTGACGACGGTGACGTCGCGGCCGCGCAGGTGGCGGGCGACCTGGAGCGTCGTCGTGCCGATGTCGATCATCACCGTCTGGCCGTCGGTGACGAGCGCCGCGGCGGCCGCGCCGATGCGGTTCTTGACGCCCTGGCCGCGCTGCGCGATCTCCTCGAAGGGCCGCTCCGGCACGGTGTCGACGGCGCCGCCGTGGACCCGCTCCAGCTTGCCCTCCCGGGCCAGCGCGCGCAGGTCGCGGCGGACGGTCATCTCGGAGACGTCGAACGCTCTCGCCAGCTCGGAGACGTGTGCGGTGCCGGCGCGGACGGCCTGCAGGATCGCCTGGCGGCGCTGGGCGGGGACCATCGCTCAGCGGCTCCGGCGCTCCGGCGCACGGCCGGCGGCCGCCGCGAGGTGTGCGTTTCTGTTGCTCGCGGGAGCAGCGGCCAGGCGGCTGCCGGCGGACGGCGCGACGTTCTTGGCGAACGCGTATCTCCCCGCCGCAGCGGGCGCTGTGCGACCTGCTCTCACGTGCTCTCCACTCCCGCCGACGACCCGGCGTGCTCTCACTGCCGCGGCAAGCTATCACAGATTCAAACACTCGCGTGTGCGAATTTGTTGGCGCCTGTGAACTGGGCGCTTGTGCAATCGCCGTCGCGACGGGCGATCGAGGGGCGCGCCCGGTTCGGCTGCGCCGCGGTCGGCGACCTCCGGTCGCGGAGGCGGACGAGCGGTGGAGCGCTCTATCCTCCCCGCGGCGATGCCGGCCAAACCGACGCGCCAACCGACGATGGACGACGTGGCGCGCGAGGCCGGCGTCTCGCGCGCGCTCGTCTCGCTCGTCTTCCGCGACAGCCCGAAGGTCAGCTCCAGACGGCGCGAGCGCGTGCTCGCCGCCGCGACCGCGATCGGCTACCGCCCCAACGCGATGGCGCGCAGCCTCGCCTCGCGCAGGACGCAGACGGTCGGCGTGCTGCTGAACGACCTCGCCAACCCCTTCTTCGCCGACATCGCCGGCGGGATCGAGGCGCTCGCCTCGCAGGAGGGCTACCGCCTGCTGCTGGCGACCAGCGGCCGCAGCCAGCGGCGCGAGCGGGCGATGCTGGAGGCGCTGCTGGAGCACCGCGCCGACGGCGTGATCGTCGTCTCGCCGCGGATGCCCTCGCGCGAGATCGCCGCGCTCGTCGAGTCGGTGCCGACCGTCGTCACCAGCCGCCGCCTGCGCGGCGAGCCGATCGACTCGGTCGCGACCGACGAGGGCCACGGCGCGCGGCTGGCCGTCGAGCACCTGGCGCAGCTCGGCCACGAGCGGATCGTCCACGTCGACGGCGGCAGCGGCGCGAGCGCCGCCGGCCGCCGCAGCGGCTACCGGCGCGCGATGAGAGCGCTCGGCCTGGCGGCTCACGCCCACGTCGTCGGCGGTGAGTTCACGGAGCAGTCGGGCGTCGAGGCGGCGCAGGCGCTGCTGCGCGGGAGAACGCTGCCGACGGCCGTCTTCGCCGCCAACGACCTGCAGGCCGCCGGCCTGCTCGACGGCTTCAGCCGCGCCGGCGTGCGCGTCCCCGACGACCTCTCGCTGATCGGCTTCGACAACACCTTCCTCGCCGGCCTGGAGTACATCTCGCTGACGACCGTCGACCAGCCGCGCCACGAGATGGGGCGCCTCGCGCTGGAGCTGCTGCTGGAGCGGATCGACGGCCGCACGGCGCAGATGCAGACGCGGATCGAGCCGCGGCTGATCGTCCGCCGCACCACCGGCCCGGCGCGCTAGCCGCGCCGACGCGCCCCCTTGACGCGCCGGGCGCGATGTGCGCATAGTGGAAAGAGGCGGTTGGAGCGCTCTAATCGACTCGGCGCTCCGCCTTGCGACCGCCCGGCGACGATCTCCCCCGGGGTTCGCCGCCGCTTCCGAGCAGTGCGATTAGAGCGCTCCAATTCCGGTCGTGGGAGCGAGCGCGAGGGAACGGATTCGACGATGACGAAGGTGGATGGAGGAGCGATGAGCGGACGAGCGGGGTTGGCGAGAATCGCCGGCGCGCCGATCTCCTGGGGCGTCTGCGAGGTGCCCGGCTGGGGCGCCATGCTGCCGCCCGAGCGGGTCTTCGCCGAGATGGCGGAGCTGGGCGTCGGCGCGACCGAGCTCGGTCCGCTCGACGACTGGCTGCCGCTCGACGCGGCGGCGATCCGCGCCGCGCTGGAGCCGCACGGGCTGGCGCTCGTCGGCGGCTTCGTGCCGCTCGTGCTGCACGAGACCGACGTCGCCCCGGCGCTCGACCGCGCCCACGCCGTCGCGACGACGATGGCCGCCGCCGGCGCCGACACCTTCGTGCTCGCGATCGTCGGCGCCGACGACTGGTCGCTGCCCGCGCAGCCGCTCGACGACGACGGCTGGAAGCGCCTCGGCGCGCACGTCGACGCGGTCGCCGAGCTGACCGCCTCGCTCGGCCTGCGGACCGTGATCCACCCGCACGTCGGCACGCTCGTCGAGCGCGCCGACCAGGTCGAGGCGCTGCTGGCGACCTCCTCGGCCGGCTGGTGCCTCGATCCCGGCCACCTGCTGATCGGCGGCGTCGACCCGCTCGCCTTCGCGCGCGACCACTTCGAGCGCGTCGCGCACGTCCACCTGAAGGACGTCGACCGCGCCGTCGCCGCCCGCCTCAACGCCGGCGAGCTGACGCTGATGCAGGCCGTCCAGGCCGGCCTCTTCCGCCCGCTCGGCCAGGGCGACGCCGGCATCGAGCCGCTCGTGCGGCTGCTCGCCGAGCGCGGCTACGGCGGCTGGGCGGTGCTGGAGCAGGACACCGCGATCACCGGCGCCGAGCCGGCGCCCGGCGAGGGCCCGGTCGGCGACGTCCGCGCCAGCCTCGCCTTCCTCGACGCGATCGCCGAATCGCTCGGCCAGGGGCCTCGGATTCGGTCGGGAGAACTCGCCCAGGGGGCTCCTTCTCCCGCCGAGGCGACGCGATGAGCGCCGCCGAGACGAGCGCGGCCGAGCTGCGCGTCGGCCTGCTCGGCGCCGGCCGCATCGGCACGATGCACGCCGAGCTGCTGCACCGCCGCGTCGAGGGCGCGCGCGTGACGCGCGTCCACGACGTCCACCGCCCGAGCGCCGAGCGGCTCGCCGCCGAGCTGGGCGTCGCCGTCGCGGCGAGCACCGAGGAGCTGCTCGCGGCCGACGACGTCGACGCGGTCGCGATCTGCACCAGCACCGACACCCACGTCGCGCTGATCGTCGCCGCCGCGCAGGCCGGCAAGGCGATCTTCTGCGAGAAGCCGATCTCGCTCGACCTCGCCGAGATGGACGCCGCGCTGGCCGCCGTCGAGGAGGCCGGGGTGCCGTTCCAGATCGGCTTCAACCGCCGCTTCGACCCGGCCCACGCCTCCGTCCGCGCGGCGGTCGCCGAGGGCGTCGTCGGCGAGCCGCAGATCGTCCGCATCTCCAGCCGCGACCCCGAGCCGCCGCCGCTCGACTACGTCCGCAGCAGCGGCGGGATCTTCCTCGACATGACGATCCACGACTTCGACATGGCGCGCTTCGT
>JAEXXR010000327.1 GCA_023405705.1 Actinomycetes bacterium | reverse complement strand
CGCTCGTGACCGGCGCCAGCTCGGGGATCGGCGCGGCGACCGCCGTCGCGCTCGCCGCCGGCGGCTGCGACGTCTGGGTGACGTACGCGCGGGACGAGCAGGGCGCGCAGCGGACGGCCGACGCGGTTCGCGAGCACGGTGCGCAGGCGCGCGTCTCGCAACTCGACCTCGGCGACGTCGCGTCGGTCGACGCGCTCCTCGGCGACGTCGCGCGCGAGTGGGGTGCGCTGGAGGTGCTCGTCAACAACGGCGGCGTCTGCCCGTACACCCCGCACGACGAGATCTCCGTCGAGGAATGGGACACGGTCCTGGAGACGAACGCGCGCGGGACCTTCCTGATGCTGCGCGGGGCGCTGCCGCTGCTGCGCGCCGCCGCGCCGGCCGATCGCTCCGTCGTGAACATCTCCTCGGTCGCCGGTGAGCTGGGCGGCGTCACGACCTCGGTCCACTACGCCGCCAGCAAGGGCGCGATCCTCTCGCTCACGCGCTCCTATGCGCGTCTGCTCGCCGCCGAGGGGATCCGCGTCAACGCCGTCGCGCCCGGGCCGGTCCGCTCCGGCATCACCAGCAACCTCGACCCGGCCGCCGAGGCCGGTCTCGCGAGCGGGACCCCGCTGGGCCGCTTCGGCCAGCCCGAGGAGGTCGCCTCGGTGATCGCCCTGCTCGCCTCCCCGGCCGCCGGCTTCACGACCGGCGCCACCTACGACGTCAACGGAGGAGTCCGGATCGATGGCTGACCCCGAGCAGGTCTTCCGCGCCCAGGTCGACGCGTTCAACGCGCGCGACCTCGACGCCTTCCTCACCACCTACGCCGAGGACGTCGAGCTGCACGGGCTGCTGCCCGACCGCGTCGTGCGCGGCCACGCGGAGATGCGGCCGCTCTACGCGGAGCGCTTCCAGCAGCAGCCGCTGCACTGCGAGATCCCCGAGCTCGTCGTCTACGGCGACCGCTGGGTGGCGGCGCACGAGCGCGTCACGAGCCCGGCCGGGACGGTCGAGCTGGTCGGCGTCTTCGAGGTCGAGAACGGCCGCATCGTCCGCGGCGACATGGTGAGACGGGTCGCCGTCTCCGACGATTGACGACAAATGCTATAGCGTCTAGTATGTCGGATCGTGGGAGTACGAGTGACGTCAACGAGAGGTGCTCATGAGGTGGAAGAGGACTGTCGCGGTCGCAACGGCCGCGTTCGCGGTCGCCGTCGCGGGCTGCGGCGGTGAGAGCAGCGGCACGTCGGACAGCGGCGGCGACAGCTCGTCGTCGGGCGGCGACACGACGGCGCAGGTCGCCAGCGGCGGCACGCTGACCGTCGCCCACACCGACGGCATTCCCCAGCTGAACCCGGTCATCCGCACGTTCGCGTGGGAGGAGGTGCTCTTCCCGCTGATGTGGAACGGCCTCTCCAAGGCCGACGAGAACGGCGAGATCGTGCCGGACCTGGCGACCGAGTGGAGCGCGTCGGCCGATCAGAAGACGTGGAGCTTCGACCTCCGCACGGACGTCAGATTCTCCGACGGCAGACCGCTGACGGCCAACTCCGTCGTGAGAGCGTTCGAGTACTACCTCGACCCGAGAACGACGACGCAGGAGGCGAACAAGATCGCCTCCGTCACGAGCGTCAGAGCCGAGGGCGACGCGAGAGTCGTCATCAAGCTCAGAACGCCGAACGCCAACTTCCCCGAGTCGATCGTCTGGGTGAAGATCATCGACGTCGACAACGTCGGCTCGATCGACAAGAGACCGGTCGTGACCGGCCCCTACATGGTCGAGGACTTCGTCCCGTCCGACCAGATCACGCTCGTCCCGAACCCCGAGTACTTCGGCGAGAAGCCGCCGCTCGACGAGCTGAGAATCGTCAAGGCGACCGACATGACCTCGGCGCTGAGCGCGCTGCGCTCCGGCGACCTCGACGTGATCTGGCAGACCAACCCGGCCGACGTCTCCTCGCTGCAGGGCGATCCCGACCTGCAGACGATCGAGCCGAAGGTGCCGAGCAAGTACGTTGACTGGGAGTTCGACACGACCGCCCCGCCGTTCGACGACGTCAAGGCGCGCCAGGCCGTCGCCTACGCCGTCGACCGCGAGGCCGTGCTCGAGAGCGCCTACTACGGCCTCGGCGACCTCGCCGCGACCAACAACCCGCTCAGCACGAACAACCCGTTCTACGGCGGCGACCTGACCGACTACAGCTACGACCTCGACAAGGCGAGAGAGCTGTTCGCGGAGGCCGGCATCAGAGCGGGCGACACGATCACCTGGTGGGGGACCGCCGGCTCCAACGCCGAGTGGACGACCGCTGCCGAGATCGTGCAGGCCAGCCTCAAGGAGATCGGCATCGAGCTGAAGATCGAGAACCGCGAGGTCTCGACCTGGGCCGACAAGTTCTACCCGGCCGGCAAGAGATTCCCGAACTTCCTCGTCCCGAACCTGGCGTCGTTCTCGCCCTCCCCGGCGGACGCCTTCGGCTTCTACCGCAGAGGCCGCTGCGAGTGCAACTGGGACAGCCCGGAGTTCGAGAGCGCCTACGAGGCCGCCGTCGCCGAGCCCGATCCGACGGCCGCCAGAGAGAAGTGGGCGACCGTCCAGGAGATCGTCAACGAGGCCGTCCCGCTGATCATCCCGCTGCAGGTCAAGGTCGTCACCTCGGCCCGCTCCAACGTCGAAGGCGTCTGGATGGAGGGCGGCGGTCAGCTGCACCTCGAGTCGGCGGGCCTCGCGCAGGGGTAGGCAGCAGTGCTCGGGTTCGTCATCCGGCGCGCCGCGACCAGCGTCCTGCTGCTGGTCGCGGCCTCGGTGCTCGTCTTCGTGATCCTCCGCCTGCTGCCGGGGGATCCGATCATCACGCGCCTCGGCGCGACCGCCGGGGCGAACCCGGAAGCGATCGACCAGCTCCGCCGCGAGGCGGGGCTGGAAGATCCGATCCTGCAGCAGTACTGGGAGTGGGTCCGCGGCGTCCTCACCGGCGACTTCGGCCAGTCCTACTTCAGCCAGTTCTCGGTCACCGAGCTGATCGGCCGCCGCATCGGCGCGACGCTCGAGCTGACCGCCGTCTCGATCCTCTTCTCGCTGCTGATCGCCGTCCCGGCGGCCGTCTTCTGCGCGCTGCACCGCGGCGGCTGGTTCGACCGGCTCGTCACGACCGGCTCGACGATCGGCATGGCGCTGCCGCAGTTCCTGCTCGGGATCATCCTGATCCTCGTCTTCGCGGTCGAGCTGAGATGGCTGCCGGCGCGCGGCTACGTGCCGTTCGTCGACGACCCCGCCGAGAACGTGCGGCGGATGATCCTGCCGGCGCTGACGCTCGCCGTCGCCGCCGCGCCGCTGATCCTGCGCTACCTGCGCGCCTCGATGATCGAGGTGCTCGACTCCTCCTACATCCGCACGGCGGAGGGCAAGGGCGTCCCGCACCGCCGCGTCGTCGTCGCCCACGCGCTGCGCAACGCGCTGATCCCGGGCCTGACGATGCTCGGCATGATCGTCGGCTACACGCTCGGCGGCGTCGTGATCGTCGAGTACGTCTTCGGCATCCCGGGCCTCGGCTCGCTCGCCGTCGAGTCGGTCTTCAAGCGCGACTACGCCGTGCTGCAGTCGGTCGTGCTGCTGATCAGCGCCCTCTTCATCTTCACCACGCTCGTCGTCGACCTGCTCTACGGCGTGCTCGACCCGCGGCTGCGCAACGGAGGCGCTCGTGGCTAGCCCCGCCTTCTCGGTCGGCGCCCGCTTGATCGGACGCCGCCGCGCACCCCGCCCCAAGTCGCCGGTCACGATCGCCGCGCTCAGCGTGCTCGGGCTGATCGTGCTGCTGTGCGCGGTCGGGCCGTTCTTCACGCAGGACCCGAGCACGATCGACAACGCGAACCGCTTCGCCTCACCGAGCGCGTCGAACCTGTTCGGCACCGACGAGCTCGGCCGCGACCTGTTCGCGCGGATCGTCGAAGGCGGGCGGATCTCGCTCGCGATCGGCGCCGGCGCGACGGTCGTCTCGATGCTGCTCGGCGCCCTCTGGGGCTTCGCCGCCGCGCTCGGCCGCGGCCTGCTCGACGAGATCCTGATGCGCCTCGCCGACGTCACGATGGCGATCCCGCAGCTGCTGTTCGCGCTCGTCTTCGTCGCCGCCTTCGGCGCGTCGCCGGCCGGCCTGGCGCTGATCATCGGCATCCTGCTGACGCCGGTGACGGCGCGCATGATCCGCAGCACGGTGCTCGGCGAGCTGCAGTCCGACTACACCCAGGCGGCGCTCGCCTACGGCGCGACCCGCCGCCGCCTGATCCTGCGCGAGGTGCTGCCGAACATCTCGGCGCCGCTCGGCGTGCAGGCGTCGATCAACGCCGCCAACGCGATCATCCTCGAGGCGGCGCTGAGCTTCGTCGGCCTCGGCGTGCAGCCGCCGGACGCGTCGTGGGGCACGCTGCTGCAGCAGGGCTACCAGAAGATGTACCTGTCGACGACGGGGGTGATCTTCCCGGCGCTCGCGATCTTCCTGACGATCTGGATGCTGAACCTGCTCGCCGACCAGCTCGGCGGCACGGACGACCTGCGAGGACGGACCGGATGACCACCGACACGGTGCTGGAGGTGCGCGACCTGCGGGTCGCGTTCGGAGCGATCGAACCGGTCCGCGGCGTCTCCTTCGAGCTGCGCAGAGGCGAGCGGCTCGGCCTCGTCGGCGAGTCCGGCTCGGGCAAGTCGCTGACCGCGCTGTCGGTGATGCGGCTGGTGCGGCGCGCGACGCTGCACGGCGAGGTGCTGCTGGAGGGGCAGGACCTGCTGAGGCTGAAGCCGCGCGAGATGGAGAAGGTGCGCGGCGGGCGCGTCGCGATGGTCTACCAGGACCCGATGTCGGCGCTCAACCCCGTCTACACCGTCGGCCGCCAGCTGGAGGAGGCGATCCGCCTCCACACGCGCGTCGACCGCAGAGCGGCGCGCGAGCGCGCGATCGAGCTGCTCGACGACGTCGGCGTGCCGCATCCGCGCCAGCGCGTCGAGCAGTATCCGCACGAGTTCTCCGGCGGCATGCGCCAGCGCGTGATGATCGCGATGGCGATGTGCGCCGACCCCGCCGTGCTGATCTGCGACGAGCCGACGACCGCGCTCGACGTCACGACGCAGGCGCGCATCATGGACCTGCTCGACCGCCTCGTCGAGGAGCACCACACCGCCGTCATGCTGATCACGCACGACCTCGGCGTCGCCGCCGGCTTCTGCGACAACGTGCAGGTGATGTACGGCGGGCGGATCGTCGAGCGCGCGCCCGCCGAGGCGCTCTACCGCGCCCCGGTCCACCCGTACAGCGAGGCGCTGCTCGGCGCCGCCGTCGACCTGTCGCTGGAGCTCGGCGTCCCGATCCCGACGATCGGCGGCTCCCCGCCGCTCGCCGGCGACCTGCCGAGCGGCTGCAGCTTCCACCCGCGCTGCCCGGTCGCGCGCGACGTCTGCCGCAGCGAGCTGCCGCTGCTGAGCACGGAGACCGGGCGCACCGTCGCCTGTCACCTGGCCGCCGAGCGCGCCGCGACCTTCGAGGAGTCCGATGTCCGTGCCTGAGAGTTCCGCGCCGCTCGTCGTCGCCGAGGGGCTGCGCAAGGAGTTCCGGCTCGGCCAGGGCGAGCGGCTGACCGCGCTCGACGACGTCTCGCTGGAGATCCGCAGAGGCGAGACCTTCGGCCTCGTCGGCGAGTCCGGCTCGGGCAAGTCGACCGTCTCGCGCGCGCTGCTGGCGCTGATGCCGGTCGACGCCGGCACCGTCAGGTTCGACGGGACCGACGTCCACGCGCTCGGCCGCGGCGACCTGCGCACGCTGCGCCGCCGCATGCAGATGGTCTTTCAGGACCCCTTCGCGGCGCTCAACCGGCGCCAGACGGTCGAGCAGATCGTCGCCGCGCCGCTGGAGGCGCACGGCGTCGGCGACCGCGCCTCGCGCGCGCAGCGGGTCGCCGAGACGCTCGACCTGGTCGGGCTCGGCGCCGCCTACAGAGCGCGCCGTCCGCGCGAGATGTCCGGCGGCCAGTGCCAGCGCGTCGCGATCGCGCGGGCGCTCGCGCTCGGCCCGGACTTCGTCGTGCTCGACGAGTCGGTCTCGGCGCTCGACGTCTCGATCCAGGCGCAGATCCTCAACCTGCTGAACGATCTGCAGCAGCAGCTCGGCTTGACCTACCTGTTCATCAGCCACGACCTCGCGGTCGTCCGCTACATGGCGAGCACCGTCGCGGTGATGCAGCGCGGCAGCATCGTCGAGCGCGGCACGCGCGAGCAGCTGTTCAGCCGCGCCGACCACGACTACACGCGCCAGCTGATGGCGGCGATCCCCGCCGTCGACCCGGCGACGGAGCGCGCCCGCCGTCGCGAGGCGCGCGCCGCCGCCGCCGCGGCTCAGTAGCGGTGGACGACGCGGCCGGGCGGCAGCGTCAGGTCGATCAGGCGGTGCGTGGCTCCACGCACCGCCTGCACCGGCAGCGTGTGGACCGGGACCTGCGCGTTCGGGCGCAGCTCGACGGTCGCCGGGCCGGTCCAGCACTCGTGCACGACGACGTCCTCGAAGTCGCGCGCGACCAGCTCGCGCGTGAAGCCGTCGTCGCCGGCCGGCAGCACGCGCAGGTTGACGTTCGTCCCGCTGCCGGGCACGAGCGGCTCCAGCAGGTCCGGCGCGCACGCCCGCTGCTTCCAGCAGAGCGTCGCGGTGATCACGTCGATCGAGTTGCGCGCGACGCGGCCGACGAGCAGGTCGCCGTACGGTCTCAGCTCGACCTCGCCGTGCTTCTTCGGCTGCCCGTACAGCTCGCGCCCCGCGGCGACCGCGCCGTCGGAGCCGAGCACGAGGAACGGCGAGTACATCGCCGGCGAGCCGTCCGGCAGCCGCACGGGCAGCTGCACGGCCGATTCGCCGTAGACGCCGAACCACTCGGCGTCGTGCATCCAGTAGACGTTGACGAGCACGTGCGGCGCCACCAGCTCCAGCGGCGCCGGGACGAGCGCGTCGGCCGCGGCCGCGTCGGTCTCGTAGACGACGGTGAGGATCTCGGTCCGCCGCAGCCGGAGCGGCAGCGGCGGGACGAGCGGGGCCCCGAAGGGCGTGCCGGTGAGCTCGGTCGGGTCGAACGGCATCCGCTAGACCGCGGCGCCGTCGGCGCGCACGTCGGCGAAGCCGGGGTTGACGATCGTCGCCACGGGCCGGCCGTCGAGGAAGTCGGCGACCTGCTGCGCGGCGCGGCGCTCGAGCTCCTCGAGCGCGGCCGGGGAATACCAGGCGGCATGCGGCGAGAGCAGCAGGTTCGGCGCGTCGCGCAGCGGGCTGTCGGCCGGCAGCGGCTCGGACTCGAAGACGTCGAGCGCGGCGGCGGCGAGGCTGCCGTCGTGGAGCGCGGCGGCGAGCGCGACCTCGTCGATCAGCCCGCCGCGGCAGGTGTTGACCAGCACGGCCTCGGGGCGCATGCGCGCGATCGCGGCGGCGTCGACGAGATGGCGCGTCTCCGCGGTGAGCGGGACGTGGAGGCTGACGACGTCGGCCTGCGCGAGCGCCTCGTCGAGCGTCGTGGCGCGATGGCCGGCGGCCTCGATCTGCGCGGCCGGCACGTGGGGGTCGTGGACGAGCACGTCGTAGCCGACGGCGGCGGCGTGGCGCGCGACGGTCGCGCCGATGCGGCCGTGCCCGATCACCGCGACGGTCGTGCCCTGCGGGCGGCGCGCGCCCTTCCCGTCGGCGCTGGCGGCCCAGCGGCCGGCGCGCAGCCCGCCGTCGAGCTGCTGCAGGCGGCGGGTCAGCGACAGCACGAACGCGAGCGTGTGCGACGCGACCTCCTCGACGCAGTAGTCGGGGACGTTGGCGACGGGGATCCCGGCCTCGGTCGCGGCGGCGACGTCGATCATGTCGTAGCCGATCCCGAGGCGGCTGATGAAGCGGCAGTCGGTCAGGGAGGCGAGCGTGCTCGCGTCGACGGGCGCCCACTGCACGATCAGCGCGGTGGCGCCGGCGGCGGCCGCGCGGACGTCGTCGGCGGTGCGGCAGGCGGCGCGGCGGACGGTCCAGCCGGCCGCCTCCAGGACGCGCTCGGTGACGCCCTCGGTCGGGAGGTCGGAGTCGGTCACGACCACGATGCCACGTGGGCCGGAATCGCTCGGTGTCATGCGCGTGGGCGTCCTCGGTCAGATTGACGGGTTAGAGCTAGATACTATAGCGTCTAGCAAGAGAGTGATCAACGTGAGGGACCGCATGAGGACCGTTGCAGCACCCGGATTCGCAGGCTGGATCGGCGTCGCCCGGCGCGACGTGACGCCGCCCGTCGGCATCGCGCAGAACGCCTGGGGGCCGGCGACGGAGCGGCGCTCGACCGGCGTCCACAAGCCGCTGACGCTGACGGCGCTCGCGCTGCGCGACGCGCCGGACGGCGC